>PWZG01000277.1 GCA_003567575.1 PVC group bacterium
TAGACGGATGCCTCTTTGTCTTTGCCGTAATCTTTACCATTGTCTGAAAACACGGGAAAACCGGTCAAAGATTACGCGGCACGATTACGCAACACGATTGCTTGCGTCCTCCTTGTGTCTCGTAATCGCCTGTGCGCCATGCCTGCGCCGCGTCGCGGCAGGCAGGTGCCGCACGCAGACAGGTCGCCCGTAATCCTTAACCGTACACATGCATCACCCACGATGTCGTATACATTAATAAGGTCCGCACTATACTGGACGAATTTCAAATATGTTCGACTAGGAATCGACGGCTTGCTTGACGGCAGCTACGATCTTATCTTGATCCGATTCGGTCAGGAAAGGATGCATGGGAAGACTGATAACCTCGCGGGCGGCTTGTTCTGACACGGGGAAATCGCCCACGTTATTGCCACAGTCTTTGAAGACAGGCTGTTCGTGCAAGCATTTGGGATAATAAACCGCCGTCGGAATACCGCTTTGCTTGAGTTTAGCGCCGAGTTCATCCCGGTCGGCAACCCGGATCGTATATTGCGCATAAACGTGCGTATTACCCGGTTGCACCACGGGCGTTCCGATGCGACCGGCCATCGCCGGCGCTTGCGTTCCCGCGGCCAGCCTATCGGAATAGCGGGCGCCGAGCGCTGCCCGCGATTTAACTTCCCGGTCGAAGTGCGGCAGTTTGGCGAGCAGTACGGCGGCTTGAAGCGTGTCAAAGCGGCCGTTCATGCCGACGCATGTATGATGATGCCGTTGCAGGCCGCCATGATTGCGTATGGCGCGCATTCCTTCGGCAAGCGTGTCGTCGTTGGTAAAGAGCGCGCCGCCGTCACCATAACACCCCAGCGGTTTGGCGGGGAAAAAGCTCGTGCTGCCAACGGTCGTTACGCCACAACTCCGGCGTCCGTTACGCGTCGCACCGAAACTTTGCGCGCCGTCCTCGATCACCGGCAGATTGTAGCGCGCCGCAATGGCATTGATCCGGTCGTAGTCCGGCATCTGCCCAAACAGACTGACTGGCAACAGCGCCTTGGTACGCGGCGTAATGGCCGCCTCGATCCGGTTGACGTCGATATTGAAATCAACGGGATCGATATCCACGAAAACAGGGGTTGCGCCCACAAGCAGGATCACCTCGGCGGTACTGATCCAGGTAAACGGTACGGTGACGATTTCATCGCCCGGCCCGATACCGAGCGCCCGCAAGGCAATTTCGAGACTATCGGTGCCACTGGACGCGGTGATGGCATGGTTGACACCGACATAATCGGCCAATTGCGATTCGAGTTCCGTGATTTCCGGGCCCATCACATACCGCCCGTGATCAAGGACGGCTTGCATTCGTGTGTTGATATCGTCCCGATAACGCCGATACTGTTCTTTAAGATCGATAAATTCCATTGTACAACTCCAAGGTGATTTTCGATTGCAGACGCCTCAATACCATACCTGAATCGCGGTAACGCGTCAAATTTTATCTATTACGGTCAATTATGCATTGCATTTACATCACGAAAATGCTAACGTTTTGGGTTTTGATGGTTTCATTCGCGACGATTTGCAGTGGCGACGACAAAAAATTAACGTTTTACGTTGATTTGTTCTATTGCGCGGCGGCAGCTTATCATGCAGACTAGCGCGATTCGATTTCGAAAGACAATTCAGCGGACAATGGGTCGGACGCACCGGGCATGTTTCATGTTTTATTTTAGATGGTTGAATTGTCGTCCGTAAGAAGGGAACCATCCCGAATGGGTTGCGCCCGTCGATTGCATAACATCAGGCTGCCTTTAAGCCGTTTGAACAAGAAAGGGTAATAAATCATGCCCGAGACACCCGGGACATTGGATAAGCTTATCGGTCGAATTCAAAAAGAGGGGATCGAAAAAGCGGACGCGGAAAGCGCCGAACGTATTGCCTCGGCTGAGAAGAAAGCGGCCGGGATTGTTGACGCCGCCGAGAAGAAGGCCGCCGATATCCTGGCGCGCGCCGAGGAGCAAGGAAAAGAATTCGAAAAGCGCGGCCGCCAATCGCTCACGCAGGCGGCGCGCGACACGCTGCTGTCGGTATCGCAAGCGATAGACGCGCTGTTTCAGGAATTGACCCGGCAAGCGGTGAAACAATCACTGGAACCGGACACCTTACGCAGTGTTATTGCCGACGTAATCAACCGTTATTTTAGCGATCCGGAAGCGCAACGGGATGTCAACGTGCTTGTTACAAAAGACGACGCAGCCGCCATCGGGAAACAATTGATGGCGGAATTCGGTGACGCGTCAAAGAAAGGGATTACGCTCGGCGAAGACAACGAATTGACCGGCGGCTTCAAGATATCGCGCAAGGATGAACATCTTTATCATGACCTGTCCGTGGAAGCGATAGCGCGTATTTTGTGCGAGTTTCTGCGTCCGCAACTTGCCGATATCACGCGTGACGCGCTGAAGACGATGCAACAGAAAAAACAGGATAGCGCGCGCTGACACGCGGCTATTCATGCTTTCGAGACAAGATTTCCCATCGTGAAATATTATTTTTTCGCAGCCACATTGCCGGATATTTCGCTCGACTCGCCACCGCCGCTATCGTTTGCCGATTTCCGGCGACAGTGTCGCGAGCAGTTGACGCCGTCTGACCGATCGGCGGTGGAAGCGATCGCGCGGAACGGAACGGCAACCGCGACGAGCCCGCCGGACATCATGCCGCGTTTTTTCAAGCGTTGGCATGCGGTTGAGACGCAACTCCGTAACGCGGTTGCATCCCGCCGCGGCACAGCCGCCGGCGTGGATACGGCGCCGTACCGGCATGAGCACGAGGGATTCCGGGTCGAAATCGAGGAAGCTGTCGATACGGCGTTTGCCAAGACGTCCCCGCGCGAGCGTGAACGTGCGCTTGACGGATTGCGCTGGCGATTACTGGAAGAACTCGGCGGAACGGATCGGTTCACGAGTGATTCGGTATTGGCTTATGCCTGTCGCCTGCGTTTAAGCGAACGCTGGGCCGGTCTGACGCCGGCCGCGGGACAGGAAAAATTCAACGCGACGGTGGAACGAATCAGCGTCTCCGACATCCGGTAACATGTCGTTTTACCCCGATGTTACAGAGAAGGAACGATAAGCACATGAGTACAACGCAGGGCAAGATAACGGCCATCAACGGGAATTTGATTACGGTGGCATTCAAGGATGCGGTACGGCAGAACGAAGTCGGTTTTGCGCGCATTGATGACGTCGGATTAATGGCTGAAGTGGTTCGCATCCGCGGTACCAGAGCGGATATGCAGGTATTCGAAGACACCACCGGTTTAACCGTCGGCACACCGGTTGACTTCAGCGGTAATCTGCTGACAGTCGAACTGGGGCCGGGACTATTGACCCAGGTCTATGACGGACTACAAAATCCGTTGCACCGCCTGGCGGAACAGTGCGGATTCTTTCTGCAACGCGGTGTATACATCGATGCCCTGCCCCGCGACCGGAAATGGACGTTTACGCCGAAGGTCAAAGCCGGAACGGCACTACGAGCCGGTGACACGCTGGGCACGACGCCCGAGGGTATTTTCGAGCATCGCATCATGGTACCGTTCGCTTTGTCCGGCAAGTTAAAGGTTAAATCGATTGTTGACAAGGGGGATTACGATGTCGAAACGCCGATCGCGGTCCTGACCGACGGCCGCGACAACGAGCATTCGGTCAGTATGATGCAGCGATGGCCGGTGAAATTACCGATCGAATGTTACGCGGAACGGTTGCCGCCGGGCGAGACGCTTATCACAAAAGTCCGCCTGATCGATACTTTCTTTCCGATAGCGCTCGGCGGCACGTACTGTATTCCGGGACCGTTCGGCGCCGGCAAGACGGTTTTGCAGCAGATCACGAGCCGGCATGCGGAAGTGGATATCGTCGTCGTGGCGGCGTGTGGCGAGCGTGCCGGCGAGGTAGTGGAAACGCTTCGCGAATTCCCCGAGTTGGAAGATCCGCGGACCGGTCGCAGCCTGATGGAGCGGACGGTGATCATCTGCAACACCAGCTCGATGCCCGTAGCGGCGCGTGAAGCCTCGGTCTATACCGCGGTGACGATCGCGGAATACTACCGCCAAATGGGATTGAACGTATTGTTACTGGCCGATTCGACATCACGCTGGGCGCAAGCATTACGCGAAATGTCCGGCCGCCTCGAGGAAATCCCCGGCGAAGAAGCGTTCCCGGCCTACCTGGAATCGGTGATCGCCTCGTTTTACGAGCGGGCGGGAATCGTCCGTCTATCCGACGATTCAACCGGTTCGGTAACGATCGGCGGCACGGTCAGTCCGGCGGGCGGCAACTTTGACGAACCGGTGACCCAAGGCACGTTGAAAGTGGTCGGCGCATTTCACGGCCTGTCACGCGCGCGTTCCGATGCGCGCCGGTATCCCGCCATCGATCCGCTCGACAGTTGGTCGAAATACGAAACGGTCGTGCCTCCCGAGAAGATGGCAAGCGTCCGCGCAATATTGCGTAACGGCAGCGAAATCTACCAGATGATGAAAGTTGTCGGTGAAGAAGGCACGTCCATCGAGGATTACCTGATACACCTTAAATCGGAATTCCTCGACGCCATTTATCTGCAACAGGACGCATTCGATCCGGTTGACGGCGCCACGTCGGCTGAGCGACAGCGGCATGTGTTCGGTGTACTGCACGATTTACTGACCCGGCCGATGCCGTTCCAGGACAAGGACAAAGCGCGTAATTTCTTTCATCGCCTGACTCAAGCCACCCGTGACTGGAACAAGATCGCCATGGATACCGACGAATTCAAACA
>PWZG01000306.1 GCA_003567575.1 PVC group bacterium
CCACAGCAACCACGGCCATCGGGCAACGGCGCTGATTTCATCGGCGAACACGACGATCAATTCCTCGATGGTCGGGGCGCCGACCCATACGAGGCCCAACGCCAGAATCAACAGGTTGAAAAAGAGTATCACGGCGTACGAAAAAAACGGGCCATACACGTCAAGATCCTTCTGGGGAAACGAAAGCGCGCTGCCGGTGAACGTCAGATGAAATCCCCAGCTCAAACCCAAGCCCGCCATCCACCATGAATGCGCGGGAGCTGGATCGACGAACAGGCCGCTGATAAAGTACGCCATCAGCACCAGTGCCGCATACAAAGGAAAAAAATATGGCGCCAGCACCACGAAAACATTACTGGTCGTCACCGCCACGCTGCCGCCGCGGGGACCGATGCGCAACCGATGCGCCGCGCCGCCCGATATCCATGCGCAAAAGGCGTGCGTTAATTCATGGCCCAACACATATAATCTGATCGGTCGCGGTAAAATCCCGTACACGAACATCCACACCAGAAGGCCACCGCAGAAAAACAATGCCGGCACGGAGGCGGTGGCATTTTGCAACAGGCTTGATCCGCTACCAAGCATACGCCACAGGGTCCGTCCCGCGGCAACACACAACGGAAACATCAACAACCCGGCGACATGGTAACGCCGTTTAGCGGGACCGGATCGACGTTTTGACCGATACGTTTTTTTTGCGCTTGTCATCTCGATAATTCAGCGTTATGATGGCAGCAACCGATCAGGAGGGTATAGTTACCATGAAAATTTCGCTTCACATGCAAAACGGCGATGCCGGACCGGCGTCGCGCGCTTCACAGGATCGTGTCATGGAAAACGAGATCATAGCCTGCAAACGTGGCGATTTCGAAGCCGAAAAAAGAATGTTGCGCAAGTTCATGCCGTTATTAACGTCACTGGCTCGAAAACGTTCGCAGGAACCGCCCGTCATCAACATGTGCATTGAAGCCGGCAAAAAAGGTTTGAAAAAAGCCATCCATAAATATAAACCCTCGGTCGGCGCGGATAAATTCCGGATTTTCGCTGTTGAATATATCGAGAAAAGCATTGATGACAGTTTGCAGGGAAAAAAAGGTTTTTTTGCGCGCCTTTTCGGATGATCCGCTGACATGATGCATTCCGTCACGCGTACGTCGGCCGACCGCAAGACGGCTCTCGTTGAAACTGTCTTTCCCGTCATCGAAGGCCTGCTGCCTGCCGACGGACGACCGCTTGTTTTGGATATCGGTTGCGGCAAAGGACGTTCGTTGCGTGGCCGGGCAAAAGCGTATCCGCATACATGGTTCATCGGTGTTGATCTTATGATTTCGCGATTGCAGCGTTTGGCGAAGCGTGCCGGTCGCGAAGGTTTGTTCAATATCCATCTGTGGCATGGCGAAGCGCATGAGGCGCTTATGTTTTGTCTTCCGCCTGATGCGATCACCGAATGTACCATCTTCTTTCCTGATCCCTGGCCGAAAAGGCGACATCACCGGCGGCGTCTTATCACCACATCGTTCCTGAACATACTGTACCATAAACTTATCCCCGGTGGCCGTGTAGACCTGGCAACCGATGATGCCGGATATTATCAATGGATCACGCAAACATTCCTTCGGCATCCCGCTTTCCATTCATGTGCGCCATTAATTTTGCCGCCCGAACAGCAAACCGATTTCGAAGTATTGTTTAACGGTAAAAACCGAGCCATCTACCGTTGCGCTTACCGACGCAAGGCGGTCAGCTCGTGTAAGGCATCATAAACCGTATCCACGCTCAATGCCTGCATGCAGCGATTATTACGACATGGCGAAAACCGATGGTTCAACATATTAACGCACGGGCTACAAGCCAATCCGGCACTCAAGGCCCGCACCCGGATTCCCAGCGGTCCGTATAATTGCGCGGTTTCGGGTCCGAATAACGCAACGACGGCAACATCGGTCAATGCGGCAAAATGACACGGTCCGCTATCGTTGGAGACCAGCACATCAGCAAGCGACAACAACACGAGGAACTCGCGAAACGTGGTTCGGCCAGCTAAGGAAAAACAGCGTCGCGCATCCGGGTCGATTGCATGCGCAATCCGTTCTCCGGCTTCCCTTTCGTCGGATGCCCCGGAAATCACCACGGTCGACCGCGAATAATCGCGCAGAATCCGTTGTCCAAGCTCGATAAACCGTTCATCCGGCCAACGACGCAACGGCAACAAATCCGAACAATTGGGGTTAAGTATCATCACGGGACGACCGACCGGCATGCCGGCGCGCCGTTCCATTTTTTCGATCAATGCCTCCCCTTCTCCCGGCGCGGCAACGAACCTGGGCAAAGGCCACGGGCCTTCGGGAACGGATTCCTTAAGCAGAGGACGTTCGCCGCTCTCGCTAAACGCCGCACGGGTCATTGCAATGAACGAGGCGGCTACATGACGTTGAAAATTGTAGTTCAATTCGACGTTGAACAACCGACCGCGATACGGTCCTTCCGCGGTGTAATTATGGTATCCAACCCGCCGTCGCGCGCCGGTCAACCATGTAATCACGGCGGATGCGCGGGTCAACCCTTCGAGATCGATGGCCGTATCAACACGCTCACGACGCAACCGTCGCATGGCGCCGGCGAGCGTCAAGACAAATCGCGGCAACGAGGTGTCGTCAATCTCGATAATATTGTCGGCGGGTAACATGTCCATCGCATCGGCGATCGGACGGTTACGGCCAAACAGAAGAAAAAAAACGTTGTCGCGTCCGACGCGGGCAACCGCTTCGGCAAACGCGGGCGCCGCCAGAACCGTCGACCCCATCTCGATAAGCTTTACAAACACCAGACGCCGCGGCAATGGAGGATTTCGTCGAGAAAAACAACTGCGCACACATTCCAGCAGCGACAGAAAGGCACAAACGGGAAATCCCAACCATCGGTCAAGTATCCGTATTTTTTGTGGTGTCACAAGATCTCCTGTCCTGTCATTAACTCAAAGCACCCGATATCGCTACCGCATACTCCCCGCAACGCGCGTTGCGGCAATGTTCATGCTGACAAACCAAATGAAAACGACAACCCGTTTCCGTCCTCCGGTTCGCGGCGTGAAACGTGATGGACAACCTATCATATCATGTGGGGCTTTGACAATGAGATTCCGTATCATGTTTCTTGTTGTTTTAAAATTCATTACAGGGTAAAATACAAGCAAAACAACGCTATCGGGCGAGTTATGAAACACGATTAGCCTGGTTGCGCAGTCAACCAAAGTACGCCGGATCGTTGCGGCGTCAAACATAAGGGAGAGTTATAATGCGAACATCGTTTTTTAGAGGTACGTTCTTGGGTACGGTTTTATCGGTTGGCTTTTTTTGTGCGCTGTCCACATCATGCGGTCAAGCCAATCAAGCCGGTGATCAACATCCGCCGACAACCTTGGCCGAACTTTTCGGCGACACACTGTTGAAAGCCGATGGTAGCGATGTGGGCCTTGACGCGATCGAAGACAAGGAGTTACTGGCAATTTATTTTTCGGCGGAATGGTGTCCGCCTTGCCGTGCTTTTACCCCGATGCTGGTGGAAGCGGCGGAAACGCTTAAGGAAGCCGGCAAATCCTTCGAGGTTGTATTCGTCAGTTCCGACCGCAACCCGCGAGACATGTTCGGCTATATGAAAAGCTACAACATGCCATGGTTGGCGCTTCCGCACGGCGGCAGCGTAGCCTCGGCTTTAAGCCAGCGTTACGGCGTTCGCGGCATCCCGACACTGATCGTGATCGACGGGAACGGCAACACGATTTCGGCAAATGCACGCAACGATATCGGCGCCAAAGGCGCCGCCGCCTACGAAGACTGGATGGCAATACGTCGCGTGCAAGGCACGGAATAATTATCGCAAAACAGGTCGCTTCGTTCGCCCCGCGCGTCCCGAGCGCGCAACGGTCATCAGCATTGCCAAACCGAACCACAGCCCCAGCAGGACGGTCAGGGTTTGCCGGCGCCGGATGGCGCGACGTCCGCTGAGCTGGAATTCAACGTGTAATGGTTCATTGGGCAGGATCTGGCTGTCGCGGACAAACTGAAAACCGCGTCCGGCATGCGGAAAAGTGATGCGCACGGTATGCGGTTCGGATTCCGCCGCGATTTGCTGATCGATTACCCGCTCGGCGAGCACGCCCAGATGCCCGATTTCCTTGTCGCCCAACGCCTGTTCGATGCGCCGTCCATGTTCGGGATTCCAGGCGCCGGCACGGACTTCCTCGGCCACTTCCTGCAAATCGGTTTCATCGGCAACGTTCCAGGCCGTTTTTAACGCGCCGCGCCGACTGGCCAGCCCAACGACTGCCTGCTGGCGTACGAGGCTGCGATATTGAATGCGGGCATCTTCGTTGAGTGCCTCGTTACCGACGGAATATGCAATTGCCTGTTCCAATGCCTGGCGTGCTTCCCTCTGTTTTCCGTCACGGGTCAAATCAATGTTTTTGGCCAATAAAATTTCAGCGCGCGCCGCGCCGCTATCGGTGGCCGCACGATTGGCCGCCTGGTACCGCTGAAGATCGAACGTCTCGACATAGTCGAGTGCCATACCGGGTACGAACCGCAGGGTCCCGTCGGTCAACCGCATTCGCATATCCTCCGGCACAAACCAATCCCAAGTTACCTGGCCGGCGACCGGTACATTGAAGCGAGGTCCTTCGTAGCGCACGACACGGCCGGCTGCTGACGCCGGCGCCGGCATGGCATACACGCATTCGATCCCGACAACTTCGCCGTCACTATCCGGCAACGGAATCAAGTGCCCGTTTTCACCCAGCAGCGACATGACCGGCCGGTTATCCACCATAACGGTCCATAATTCGGCATCCGGCGGCAGTTGCATTTCCAGGAATCGCAGGGTACCGCCGTGAAGGGCAAGGCGCGCCGACGTCAACAACCGGCCGTCGGATGACAATGTGGTTTGCAGATCGAGAGTTTGGCCGATCGCCGCCGCCAAACCGGCGGTTTCATGGCGCACCAGTTCCACTTCCAAAGAAGCTGCCGGGCGCATTATTCGGTAACACAGGACTGCATCCGACAAATCGCCGGCGCCGAAATCGGGCGGTATATTGCGTGGATCGTCCACATATGTATCCGCTGACAGTTCGATTGGCCGGACGCTGACACGTCCGCCGGTGGAAATCACCCAGTAGCCGCGGTGGGTATCGATATCGTCCACCCGGATCCAGGGTAACGGCACCCGGGTATCGCCATGATCGAACGTTGTCTGGCAGGTAACCTCAAGCCGGTATTGCCGGTCCACCCTGGTATCGAGTTCCACTTCCCATAGTCCGGTGTCCGGATCGATTTCCTCGACTCTGGTAATTCCGCGCCCGGTGATTGCCAGCGGGACACCCGGTTGCGGGGCATACAGGCGGAATGTTTTTACGCCCGCCTGTTCGATCTGGTACCGTAAGACAGCCTGCAAGCGGGTTTTCCCTTCGGATATTTCGACGCGTTGCAGTGTATCGACCCGCACAACCGGTTGCGCGACATCGGTTTGCAAGACTAAACGCCAATCCGGCCGCAAGATGCGAAACGCGAGCAGATCGCTTCGCGGCAATCCCATCTCACGCGGATTGACTTCGCTGACTCCTTCCCGGTCGCTGGTCATGAATCTGACGCCTCGCTCGGCGGAAACGACCAGGGTCCCGGTATGTTTGATGGCATCCCGAACCGTGATCCGGGGCACGTCGATCTCGGCTTCGACGCCACGTTCCATCCGGCTCATCGAAAGATTTAGAGTACGTTGACCGAGTATCTGGCGGGTGAAATGAACTTGGATTTCGCGTTGGTCGCCCTCGTTGATTTCATCCCAGTGGCTGACATCCTGGCCACTGAGTGAATCGACATCGAATCCTGGCGGCGGCAGCAAGCTCAGCGAAAAAATACCGGCTTTCGTTACCTCGATCTGGAAGCGGCCGGACAGTACCAGGCGTTCGCCGCTGACGTCAAGACGAGAATCTTCGGTAACCCGCAATTCGGGATAGACGCGTTCAGCCCTGACTTCCGCCGCGGCCGGCCATTGATGATAGCGGTAAGCACGCCGGATATCGCCGGCTGCCGAAACGTCAGCCGGAAAGTCGCCGATACTTATGAGGTTGAATCCTTCCACCGGTTGCGGTGTAATTTGAACCGTATCGGCGGCGGCAAACGCCGCAACACCGCGCTGACGACCAGCCCCTAAAACCAGCGGTTCGCGAACGGTTACCGCGTACGGTAATTTTTCCGGCGCCGTTTGTGCCGTAACGCGCAAGGTATAATCGCCGCTGACCGGACGATCAAGAACGGCTTCTAGACGGCGGTTTTCGGGATCGAAACGCCAGGCGCCGAGCCCCGGACCGGTGGCTGCCGTGACATTCATTCCCTCCGGCATATCAAGCAACAGCAGCCGTAGTTCACCCTGGGCGATCTGGTAACGGACGGTATGATCGGCCAGGACCAGTCCCGGCTGGAACTCGTAGCGGGACACCAGATCGCAGTAGACGACGGCAGTTTCCAATCTGGTTCTTCGTTCAGCCGGCCGCCATTGCAATACCGGTTGACCGGCGCCGGCAAACAGGATTTGGGTTGTCAGTTGCGTGTCCGATACCGTGCTTTCCACAAACACCGCATCCGGTACCCACACATCCCAGCCGACACCCGCGATTCGGGCTTGTACCGTATGCCGCAGATGTGGCGGCAACCATAAGGCCGTCTGCCAGCCGTCGGCAACATCATCAACCGCGGTGCGGTATACGAGCGTCAACCGCCGTTCGCCGTCGCGACGCCAGCCCCGGATCGCCGGCGCCCGCACTTCGTATCCGGATTCCGTTGCAACGACCGTCATCGCGGTGTTGGCCTCGAAATTTTCGAGAATAAATCCGCCGGCCACGCCGTGCTCTTCCGGATCACCGCTTTGTAAAACAGGGAAGGTCATAGCCTGTTGCGCGCGCCAAGACAGAGTAACCCGTAAACGAGCATTGCGATCATCGCCCTTCAACATATCGGGTAACTCGACCACGGTATCGACTTGATCGAAGACATGACCGGAATCCGGCAGCGAATTACCGGCGACAATGGTGGACGTACCTGCCGCCGGTATTGCAAGGAAACCGGCAACGGCAACCAGCAAAACCGTCGTTCTAACTGAGGCATGGGAGCCATCAGCCGAGGTGGCGCCAAACGCCAGGGGAGCGGTTGTAGCCGGCGCTGGAATCCGTTCGGCATACGATCGCGGCGATGGTGGCGGAGGAGGTGGTGGTGAGTCTTCTTCTTGCGGTGGCGGCGGCGGTGGCGGTTGATCCGGTGGAGATCCCGGTTCCGAAGCGGGCAAGGGGCTGTTAGATCTGGCGCGCAAGAATACCATTTGCACCAGAACAAAGAATACGAAAACAGCCGGTAATACCACCAGTGCAACCGTCAACCACGGAAACAGCGGCTGAATCTGGCTCAAGGCTGCCAGGACCAGGGTCAGACCCAGGGCGCGGCCCACGCAGTTTGCAATGGTTCCGCGGCGCCAGCGCTGGAGTCCGGCCGCGATCGCCGCGGCCGCCACAAGCATGGCAAGGGTCGCGGCATTGAGTAGCCGGCTGGAGAGGATAATCATGCTGACACGCGGCATATCGTCGGCCAGATTAACGGGACTGATCAACGCGATTGAACGCGGCCAGCCGCTCATCGATGCCGCATCCATGGCCGCACCGGTTTCAGGCAAGCGCAAATCGCTTGCGACCAGCGCCAACAGCGCCAGGCAAAACACGCTGATCAGCAGCAGCGGCCAGGTGGTCCATGCCAGGCTACGGTAGCGGCCGGCATTCCAGGCAATTCCGGCGCTGCACAACAGCAACAGAGCGAGGATCGGCAGCATGATCATCAGCAGGTTGGCTTCGGCCACGATCCAATGACTGACAACGCCGGCCAGCGCAATCGGTCCCAGTTGACGGTCGCGTCCGGCGCCGACGACGCCGTTAACCGAGAAAAAACCGTATTCAGGATTGCCGACAAGATTGACTGTCCATTCCGAAAAAGCGGATTGCAAGCCGAGCACGGGAGTATCGAGTTCGATACGATTAACATCCTCGAGTGTCTCCAGGCGGCGAGCGCTTGTGATCCGGATTTCATGTGGTTGATTGGGATCGCGCCGTCTTTCTACCGGTATCAGTAATCGTCCGCTGCCACTGTCAAGCGGTGTTACCGCCCGGTCATTGACCCGGACGGTCCAGATATCAGTATTGTCCGGCGTCAATAGGGTCAGATAAGGTTCGGCGGTATTCTTGACAAAGCAACGGATATCGAACACCGTTTCGCCGTCGGGTCCGATACGGGTATCAATGGTGGTAAAATCGGCTACGGCGCCAAGCAAGGGATATGTATCGAACCGGCGCAGACTCAGATCGACGGCATGTGGGACGCCGGAATATTTATAGGCTGCCAGGATGGGGTGCTTGATCAAGACCGCGTATTCGGGCGGTATCTCGCCGGTGACTATCGGCAGGACGGAGGCATCGCGGGCGGCTTCCGCGGCCAGGTCGAGCGAGGCAATGCCGCTGAGTACGAGGTATCCGCTGTCGCTGGTCGTATCAAGGGCTTGGATTGCGCCCATACGCAGCGGGGCGCCGGTTTCCAGTTGGGGGATATGGTACGCCACCAGCAAAGTATAATCTCCGCTGACCCGTTCCTGCAGTGAGACAATCCGGATATCACCTTCGCGGCGGACGCCGCGGATATCGCGCCCCACGATATCCACGTGGCGATATGTTTCCGGCACGCGCAAGCGGAAGGTCCGGCGCGGTGCGCCGCCGATATTGTATGATACGATGCAACTGCCGTGAAAACCGCTGTCGCCGGCGGAAACGAGATCGAACAGCTCGACATGGACGATACTTTCCTCGGGAACACGTTCCAGTGACAAACGCCAGTCGGGTTGATTGAAACGATAGGCATGACGGGCATTTTCCACCCGTTCGGGCAGAACGCCGGGAGGGATTTCGCGCAATTCTTCGGATACGCCCGGTTGCAACCGGATTCCCGGTTCTGCGCACAGGGCCAGATATCCGCGTTCACCGCGCGCATGCGCCAGACGTGGATTGGGAACATCGAACACGGCGCGCTCGCCGAGAACATGTTCCAGCCGCAGTTCAACCATTGTCCGGCCCAGTATACTGTTGCGAAAATAAACCCGGATCTCGCGTTTGTCCCCGATATCGTGAACATCATAATCGGCAACGCTCGCGCCGGAAACGGCGGCAACGGTCCAGCGGGGATCGACTTTGAAGACCGCATCGCGTGCCGGCGCATCGCGCACATCAAGGTCGGCCGTCGCCACCATGGCGGCATCGTTTTCGTCCACGGTCAGCGTCAAACGCCAATCGGCATGCATTGTGGTCACGATATCTTCCGCCGTGAACCGCAACGTGAAGGGGACATTGGCGTATTGAGCGGCGAAAACAATGCGTTCGGGATACAAACGTTCGGCGCCCGGCATGGCGGCGCGCGGATAGGCGGTCTGATCCACCTGGGTAGCGCCGGCAATCCGGCTAACGATTAATCGTATGGCGCTGTCGGTTCCCACC
The DNA here is from genome assembly GCA_003567575.1 of PVC group bacterium. Lineage (GTDB taxonomy): Bacteria > Verrucomicrobiota > Kiritimatiellia > CAIKKV01 > PXCX01 > PXCX01. Next base: position 9,575 of record PWZG01000306.1, read on the forward strand.
AACAGTACGCCGCCGGTACGGATGACCTGTTGCGGGACCAACACGGGGAAATCGAAAGCAGCCGGGAATTCGGGCAGCACGATTTCGGCATCGATCCCCAGGTGATAGACCGTATCCTTGGGCCGGTTCAACGTCACCCGCAACAGACGAACACCGTCGGCATCCGGTTCCAAACGCCACTCGCGGATATCGACACCCCGCACCTGGGTTACGTTCAGGGTTTCCGGGGTTTCCAGAATAATCTCGCGTAATTCACCCTGGGCGATGTGGTAAGTCAACAAGGTATCGGTTCTGAGGACGCCCACCCGCGCGATAGCAATCGTATTGGCATCGCAAGAAGCGACGAGTTCTCCCTCCAGTTTCCGCGCCCGGTATTGCCAGCGCATGCCGAAGGACCGCTGCGTTTTGAGCAGACCACCGTGCAGCGGTTGATCGCCTTCGATTACAGCGTCCGGCAAGACACCATCGAAGACAACCTCGATATCCGGCCGGTCGCCAGTCACCGCGACACGGCGTACAAGCGCTTCGGGCAGCGCGAACCGCACTTCGCGCCAGTCATCGGGCAATCGAGCAGCTCGCGCGGCAAACCGGATCGCGATCGTTGCGCGACCGCGACTTTCGAATCGCAACATGAAACGCTCACCATCGCGTTCCAGATTCACCCCGGGCGGCGGTTCAAAATCGACGACGGCAACCGCCCCGTCCAGCAGCAGCAAGCGGTCGCCGGGTTGCGCGGCTTGCGCATTGAACGTCAGATCGAACACCGCGTTATCGTCGCTGATTTCCCCATGCAATTCGAGGCGGCGCACCGTCACCCGGGCCGCCGCATCGGGGACCGCCACGCCGAATCCAAGCGCTGTGATACATGCCGCCACCATTATTACGCCCATCCGGTCCCGCTGTCGATACGCCCTGTTTCCGGTTTTCATTATTGCGGTTCTCCTTGTTTATTATCTCAGCATTCCGCTTGCATCCATCAAATACAACGCTTCCCGGGCATCGACATCCAGCGTCAGCGCGTCGACTGCCTGCGCCAGTTTATCGCGTATCAGCGTCTTTTCGACGCCGGCCGTTACCGGGTTCCCGCGCAGCCATTCCGCCCATTCGGCGATTGCCGCCGCCAACTGAAATCGCGGCGGCGCATCCTCGTATCGAGCCAGTAATGAGACATCGGTGATCGGCCGTTCGAATTCCCGTACCGCAAGCGTATCCGGATCGCGATACCGCACCCGAACCACGCCCAGCGGCCCGCTGGTCCGCTGGTCGAGCACCAGTTCGTACAATGCGGTTACCGATTTTCCGTAACCGACTTCACCGGCAGCGACGTCGGGATCGCGGAATTGTTCCGGGGTTAACTGCCGCGGTTCGTAGCCGACTTGGCGATATCGTTCAACGCGTGCCGGATTGAATTCCACCTGGATGCGAACATCGCGGGCAATCACATGCCAGGCGGCCGCCACTTCATCGACGAACAAACGCCGTGCTTCATCGATCGAATCCAAATACAGGTATGTACCGTTCCCGCGGGCAGCCAGGGTTTTGAGCATGCGGTCATCATAAGTCCCCATTCCCAGCCCGAAGATTGAAAGATCGATACCATCCTGCCGTTTGGCGGCAACGGTTTCGATGATCGTTTCGGCGGTATCGGCGCCCAGGTTGGCCACGCCGTCGGTGAAAAGCAGTACGCGATTAGCCGCATTGGGCAGGTAATGGCGGGCAGCCAGTTGGTAGGCAACCCGCAATCCTTCCTCCAAGTTGGTTGCACCGCCCGGTTCCATTGCATTGATGACGTCCATAAGCCTATCCCCATCGCCGGCCGGCGTCGGTTCCAGCAGCAAGCGGGTGGTCCGATCGAAACGCACCAGGGTGATACTGTCGTCGGGATGCAGTCCTTCCAGCAACAATGGCATCACCCGGCGTACCATACCGATGCGGTCATGGGTATTCATCGATCCTGAGCCGTCCACGAGAATCGTCAATGCGGTACGACGCGGTGGCGGATCGCGACGGTCACCGCGGCCGCGCACCCCGATTTTCAAGGTCGTGAATCCCGGCCGGAAAGGCGACGGCGCCGCCACGGTCGTCACGCTGAACGTTGTATCGCGCGGCGGCGCGTAATTATAGTCGAAATAATTGATGAATTCTTCCGACCGGACGGTCTCCGGATCGGGCCGTTCTCCCTCCAGAATCGCACGGCGGGCCATCGTATAGGCCGCGGTATCGGTATCGATCGAAAACGTCGAAACGCGTTGCTGATCCGTCTCCACCACCGGATTAAACCGAACCGTCGGCGCCTCATGCCGGGCGTCGCCCGGGTCATCCGGCCCCCTTCGGTTTCGCTCATTAGCTCGCCTGCCATACGCTCTCACGGCGCCGGACGCGCTCGCGACGCCGGACCGTGTACCTGACCGCGACGCGTAAAGATTCCTGAACTGTACAGGGGATTCGCTTTCCCGAATCTCCGGCGCAGCGATCTCCTCGCGCGGCGGCGACCGTTTCCCTCGCGGCAATGCAGGAGCGGCATCCGTGTCGGGCGAGACGAGCGCAACATCCATTGCAGCGACTGTTTCGCGCGCTACGCGAGGAATTTCCATGGAATCGACAAGATCGGGAACAGCATCAAGCTCATCCAGATCAAGCTCATAGTCATCGAATGCCCAGCCACTTCCGGCATACTGTTGCCTTTCGTAAATCTCGTCGCGTTCCGACCTTTCCATCACGAGATTAGCCTCAGCCACGGCTCTTGCCCGTTCCCGCGCACTGCGACCGGCAGGCATCAACAGCGCGGCAAAGATCAGGCACGCGACCAGTACAGCCGCCACATTGACGAGCCAGCGCAGGTATCTTCTTCCCGACCGGCGTTTTCCGTCAGTGCGCGACTCGAACAGATTGCAACGCCAATCCTGCGATTCATCGTGACGTTGCGAAGCTTCGCGCAACCGGGTGCGCCGTATATCGGATAAACGCGCAGCTCCCTGGATCGGCGCGGCCAGCGCGTCGCGCAATACATCCAATGTCTCCGCCGCGGTTTGCGCCCGGCGCCTGCAAGCGGTGCATTGGCTCAGATGATCGCGAATGCCCGTTTCGTCGGCGCCGCTGGTTTCCCCCTGCAGGAAGGCATACAACGTTTCCTGCGGCGGATGTATTGTTTCCGGAGCATTCATGATCGTTCCTCGCTTTCGCTGCAAAGCCGTTTCATTTTTTCAACGGCATGATGCAGCAGACAACCGACATTCCCCTCGCTGCGACCGGTTACATGGGCGATTTCACGGTAGGATAATCCTTGTTGCAAACGTAAGATCAGTATTTCCCTTTCCGGGCGCGGCAGTTGCGGCAGACAGTCAAGCACCCGCCGACATCGATCCGCGTGCAGTGCCTGATCTTCTTCGTCGTGTTGCCGGCGTTCCCTGAGCGTTGCAACGCCTTCGGATTCATTTCGTACACGCCGTTGTTCATGCCGTATATGATCCACGGCCAGATTATGCGTTACGCGATATAACCATGACTTGACGGTGGCCGGGGTCAGGGTAATCCGTTCGCAACAGCGCAGGTATCGCAGAAGAACCAACTGCACGATATCCTGGGCGACGCTGGCGTCGTTCAGCAGGCGTGCCGCGTACCGTAGCAGGGCGGTTTCGTAAAGTCGGCTGACACTTTCGAAATCATCGGCATGCACCGTTTGCGGCGCATCGACATCAGCCGTCGCGCTGTTTCCAGTCCCCATGGTCCGGTCCCTTTTATCTACTGAAACGATTCTCGACAGCAATTCCTTCAACCGACGCCACGGTATCAGGCAAGGACTCCTCCCGACTATGGGGATGGAGTAGGTTACATGCTGCTGTTTGCGGATTCGTGATAGATTGAGGAATTAAGCCAGGGTGCTGCCGTCGATGGAACCGATTTCAATCTCGATTTCGCCCTTCTTGGCGATACGCTCGATGGCGCCGTCATTGATCCAAACGACGGAATCGGATGCCGAAAGCATTTTCATATCGTGCGTGGCGGTAATCACCGTAATCCCGAAGTTGGCCTTCATTTCACCAATCAGATTAATGATTTCCTCACCGGTATGAAGATCGAGATTACCGGTCGGTTCATCGGCAAGAATAATGTCGGGTTCGTTTACCAGAGCGCGCGCAATGGCGATCCGTTGCTGTTGTCCGCCGGAGACTTCGGACGGCAAATGATGAATCCTTTCGCCGAGACCGACGCGCTCCAGCGTTTTGGCGGCATCACGGCGCGCCTGGGCGGGCGTTAATCCGTAGAAAATTCGCGCGATCGCAACGTTTTCCAAGGCGGTCATGGTCGGAATGAGATTGAAACTCTGAAAGATGAATCCTATTTTATGGCATCGTACCCACGCCAACTGTCGCGGGGTCAGTTCACTGAGTCGATATCCCTCGATCGACACATCGCCTTCGGTCGGTGTATCCAGGCCGCCGATCATATTGAACAAGGTCGATTTCCCCGAGCCTGAAGGCCCCATAATCGAGACATACTCGCCTTTTTTGATATCGACGGTAATACCGCGCAGGGCGTAAACATCCTCGGCGCCCATACGGTATATTTTTTTGACATCGCGTACGCGAATAATAGTTTCGCTCATTCTTCAACCCTCATGGCGTCTACCGGTTCTTTTTTTGCTGCCCAGTAAGCCGGTGCAATGGACGCAACCACTGAAAGCAAAGTGCCCATCAGGAAAGATTTCCCAAGCGACATCAATACGGAGGCGACCGGGAAATGGGCCGGAACGTATCGTCCGTACCCATACAAGGCGACGATCAGCGCGACCAGTAACCCAATCACGAGTCCGAGGACGGTGCCGAAAACTCCTTGCAGCGACGACTCGATGAAATAGGATTTCACGATAAAACTGTCAAGTGCGCCGAGACATTTGAGTGTGCCGATTTCCTTGATCCGCTCGGTTACGGCCATCAACATGGCATTAATAATCCCCACCAGGCAGGTGAACAACGACAATCCTATCAACAAAAGAAGCATGGTATCGCGGTGATCGGCGGCATGGATATCCACGCCGGCACTTTGCAAGATGACGTTCAAGTCGCTGATATTTGCCTCAACAAGCGCCGCGGTAATATTGCCGGTAACCAGCATATAGCTGAGAAACGCAATGGCCAGCACGACGCCGGCCATGGTCACGAGCGACCGCAAGAGACGGCGGCGGACACCGGCCAGGCTGATCATAAAGGCAGTCGACCAGGGAATACGTACCTGCTCGGGAATGTCGTGTCCGACGGCTAACGATGTAGACGATTTTTGTTGCATGGCATACTATCAGTTTCGGTTAAGATCAATTGGAACCCGTATATCCAGCGCCGTTGTCAGGATCATGGCCACCATCACGATAAACAATTCTCCGACGATCAAACCAATAAACATAGTCCGAGCGCGACTGTAAGTATCCTTGTTGCCATACTTGGTCACCAAGGATTTTGCGAGCCATCCGAGCAGAATTGAGAACCAATAGGCGCCCATGATCGGATTAACAAGCATAATCATGCCGATGGGGTGCGGCAACCAGAATGCCGTCTGCCGGAAATAAAGCAACGCGATCATGGCGACGGCGCCGACAATGACCCAGCCGGTATCGCCCGGCGACGACAGCGGCGGCGTCCGGGAAATGGTCGCGATTTTCTCGAATACGTCGCGCGGGAAATTCGTATAGAACCATCCTTGCATCGTGTCGGCGCCGTTGGTATAAGCCATCATCACCGACATCGCCACCGAGACCACGGCGGCGCCGAATATCGCGGCGAAAATCACCAAATGAAAGCGGCCGCGACGCATTCGCAAATCGTCGCGTATTTTAAGAGAATTGGCCATTGCCGGCGCGATAAACGTCTTGATATCGAGAAACATGACGGAATAATACACCATCAACGGCGCAAACAACGGCGCCGCGGTCCACGAATGATCCATCCCGAAAAACGTACGAATGAAATGGAACGGGTTGGCCCATGCCTGAAAACCCAGGATGCCTCCCTCGGCGACCGCCCGGATCAGTCCCACCGTAATGACCATGATGATGAAATAGGTCACAATCGTATAAATTATGTTGGCCCCCATGCCAAGCCAGAGCGTGAGTACGATGCCAATGGAGCTGAGCACGAAAACAAGCGAGGAAATGCGCAGCTCACGCCGTTCGTCGTCGGGCAAATCCTTGACGATTTCAGGGGTAAACGCGCACAACAGGTAACGCCGGCATTTAAACAGCACGAACGACGAAAATACGATCAGCGCCCCGCCGCCCTGCGCCGTACGGAAATTAAGGGTATACCACCATTCGTACGGGAACGACGCTTCGTTTTGTCCGTAGCCGAGAGATACCATCACAAGGATTTGAATCATCGAGAGCACGGCGAAGAACCAGAGCGAAAAGGAAACCTTTTTCGGAATCAAAAACGACAGCCCGATCATCGTAAAAAATATTTGAGAACGCGCAAAGCCGCCTTCTCTGCCGCGCGTCAAGCCCTCAAGCGGCGTATCGATCAAATAGGCGGTCCATAAGTTACGAAAGTCAAGGACCGACAGGCCTGGAACCAACTGACTGTATACCAGCGCGTTGTATCCCAGGAATGCGCCGGAGACGGCAAAACCCGCCCAGAACAAGCCGTCGCGAAATACTCGCGGCACGCGTCCCGTATCAGAACCGTGGCCGGCAAGATACATGGGTAACTCCGCCAGCGGATAAATCAACTTTTCATTATGCGCCCATTGCCGGAAAATGAGGACATTGAATGTCATCAACACCAGATAGGTCAAGCCGATGATCCAAGCCCAGCGCAACAACGGTTTAGCCCAATCTTGCCAGGGCACATCGCCGACAAGGAAACGGCGCAGGCTGCCGTCTATGGCGGGCAATCCATCCAGTAGACCGCGCATGACATCCCCGGCGTTTTGCGGCAGGGAACCGGCGGCGGCGGCAACCGCCAATTGTCGGGCCTGATCCGCCAGTTCTTCGGCGCGATCCAGCACCAACATTTGCTGCTGCAAATAGTCGCGGTTTTTGACCACTTTCTCGCGTTGCCGCCGCAATGACCGCGCCTCGCGCTGGGCATGGTATATTTCGCGTTCCAGGGAACGAATTTCATCGCGGGTCGCTTCGCGGCGGCGACGGTGCAGATCGCGTGTTCCGGCTTCGAGTTCGGCGATCTCCTCGCGCAACCGATCCGCCGCTTCGACTTCCGCTTCGAAATCGGCGCGAACCGCGGTCGCATCACTCATCCGTACCAGGCGTTCATGCACCGATTGCAGCAGCGGCGACACGTAGGTCATGGCGGCTTGGCCGTCTTTTTCAATGCGGTTGATTGCCCGCTGCAATTCCGTGGCGGCATGCCGTCCCTGCTGAACGCGCCTGAAACGAGCCAGATAACTGCCGAGGGTATCCTCGGGCAGCTTGATGAAGCCGGGATAAGCGCGCATATGACGCGGCAGTCCGCGCCGGAAAGCCTCGACCTTTTCGAATGCGACTTCTTCCAATTCGGCTAGCCGATCGCGGGCAGCTTGCGTCTCGATTTCAGCAACCTCCAATTTCGGACGCCATTGTGCGAGCGTTTCGCGTGCGCCGGGTAATTCGGAGTGGTCTTGCCGCAGTGCATCCCAAATATCACGGGCCCGCTGCAGATTCGCCCGGGCGATTTCCAGATTACGCGCCTGGGTTTCGATCGCCATTTGCGCGGCAGCCGACCCGTCGCTTTCCGCCTTTACGCGCTGCCATTCGGCCTCGCTTTCCGCGACACGTTCACTCGCGCTGAGGTAGCGTGCCGCGGTATTGACAATGACCCGCAACTCGCGTCGCTGCTCATAGATCCTGGAATACGCCTCGGCGGCTTCTCCGATCCCCGATTCGGCAACAAAATATTCTTCATTCAGGAAAGGCACCACGTGCCGGTTCCATTCGGTTTGCTCATTATTCCACGAGCGGTTGAACAAGTTGCCCACGATCGGCACAAGCTGGGCCGCGAGGCCGAAGGTTGAAATGCCGGACGATACCAATCCCATCATGAATATAATCAGAATTTCAGCCGCCGAAAACGTACGGATGAATCGCAGCAACCGGCACACGGGATTAATCAGCAAAACGGTCAAAAACAACAGCATGTATGGCATGACCGGAATTTGCGTCGCTGTCAGCATAACGCCGCGATTGGTAAAATACACGGTAATGCCGGCAAAAACAGCCGAAAACAGGAAACCGACCAAAAACGCTCGAAAGGTAATGCTAGATTCTACTTTTTGCATAACGGTATTGCCAAATGCGCCGCGATTAGTACAACAGCGGGGAAATCATATTCGTTAAAATTGTGAATCCGACGGCTACCAAGGCCATGAGCCCCATACCGCAAGAGAAACCGGCCAGCATGACCGGCGTATATTTCATCCACATATCGCCGAAACGTTTGCGGAAATAGAAACGCCCCAGCATGGCGCCGGTAAACGTGAACGGGATCGCACCGGGTTGTCCCTGCGCCAAGCCATGCACGATGCCGTATACCAGCATGGTCGGCAATCCCAGCATTGACAGCACGAAATATGTCGCCGACCCCAAGCCGGCGCCCAGACCGACATATCCCCAACGCCATGCCTCCATGAACAAAGAACCGCCCTCAAGGGTAGCGCTGTAGGTCAAGCTAACGTTCTTGGCGCGTAAATCCCACATCCGTTGCGCGAAAGGATAGGCATCCGACGGCACCGGCGCCATGGACCAGAGCAGATCGGAAAAGACCAAGCCTGTGATCACCACGACGGGTACCGTAACCAATAATGTTTTGATCATACCGGAAATTTTGGTTCCGGTCAGTTCGAGGATGCGGAACTCGACGGTCGCCTTGCCGTACTCCGGCAGTGGCGCGGGAGCGAACCAGATGGCAACGCCCCGATAACCGCTGAGAATATAGGTTGCTTCGCGTATAAACGGTATCTGCACCGAACGGCCCACCAGACCTTCGAGTTTGGCGGTGGCATACGATAAAAGCGGCGCAAGGAATACGGCATAAAACACGAAAAACTGCCAGGGAAAACCTTTTATAAGATAGGTTGAAAGACTGATCCAGAAAGTTGTGTTCACAACATAAATACCGAGTGATATAAAAATCGAAAAATCTCCCCGCTTCACGTTATTGGTCACCAACCTTTGCCAGGCGCTGGGACCGCGATCGCGCAGCTCGAATTTCTGTGAACCGCCGTCCCTCGCTCCCCGTTGACCGGTTAAAAGATTAGCGATGATGGGCTTGAAAGCCCTGCACAGACTAATGATCGCTATGGCGGCTGTCAGACCGGCGCCGAAGGACAGGTAAAAATCGACGTTATTGGTGTAGACCGTATCGATCAACCCCATTTCCGGAGTCCAATTCGTGAGGATACCGCGTTGCCTCAGCATCGGATTGGCAACCATCGTGATCAACAATCCGGCCACGCTGCCCATGACGGCCCAGAACGGGAAGACCATGCCCACCATCAAAGCGGTCATGTCGAAGGTGATATTCAACGGCGTCGCCGGCAAAAAACGTGTCAAGGCCGGTGTCAGGTCAACCCAGGGGATCGGAATCAGTTCCAGAGGTCTAGCGAGAATGGCGCCGGTGACGGCAGGCACGCCGACATAAATGGCGCCAAACGTTATCCCCAGCATTCCACCCAAAGAGAAGCAGCGCCAGCGCCATTTTTGGGTA
>PWZG01000085.1 GCA_003567575.1 PVC group bacterium
AATATGCAAGTCGACCCTTGTCGAAGTCCATAAAACCATCGTCTATCCTGTACCGTTTCATGCCCCCGCCTGTCGGCACGCTTATCTTCTTCCGATAATATCGATGTCAATATTTTTAGCCTGCAACCGAGGTTTGTGGTAAAATGGTGTTGAATGTTTCCGTTGGGATTGATATAGTTTCCCTTGAAAACACCGAACGAAGCGAATGGCGCCCCCCCCCGAAAGCGAATAATCAGGCCGTTTTACACCGGTAGGTTGCCGCAATATATGGGGCTTGGCAAGGATATCTGAAAAATGCCGGCAAACAAGTTGAAATTCCAGGAACGCCGCGGGTGGGCTTACCTGTTGGCGGGGCTTTACGTGGTTCTGATATTTCTACTGCCACTGCTGGCCCACCTTAACCGACCCGTCTGGCCGGGACTGTTTCTGGGCGTGGCAAGAGTCTTGGGACTGGTCGGCTTCAGCATGCTGGCTCTCCAGGTTGTCCTGGGGTCGCGATTGAAGTTCATCGACCGCCCGTGGGGATTGGATGCCGTCATGCGTTTTCACAAGTGGGCCGCTATTGTGGCCGTCGTCATCCTGCTGCTGCATCCTGCCGCGCTGCTGGTAACATATGTTCACCAGATGGGTCTGGATTTTTCCACGGCAATCGCCATGCTGCGGGCCGTTTACGGCGGAATCATCGCATTGACGTTGCTTTTACTCGTCGTACTTCTCGCCCTTGCAAGGAAAAAACTCGGGATTGAATATCAACTCTGGCGCTATGCGCATAAAGGCGCAATCGCGGTTGTGGCACTGGGCTTCTTTCATGGACTCAGATCAGGCGCAGCAATGCCCGGCGCCATGCAGGCATTCTTCTGGGCGTTGTTGGTTACCGTGGCCCTGGTTTTCTTGTATCAAAACGTCTACATGAAACTATGGGGGCGAAGCCGTTGGCGAATAACCGACGTCACGCGCGAAACACCTGACACGTATACTCTGTCGCTTGCTTCGCAAACGGGCCGGATATTTCATTATAGACCGGGACAATTTGTGTTTCTCAAACTCATGCGGCCGGGCCGGGTATCCGAGGAGCATCCTTTTACGATTTCTTCCGCGCCAACCGGAACGCATTCGCTGACGGTAACCATCAAGGAATCCGGCGATTTTACCGACACTATCGGGCAGACACGGCCGGGCGATCAAGCACGTATCGAGGGTCCATTCGGACGTTTCAGTTTTCAATTTAATGCACCCTCAAGTTTTATCTTTATCGCCGGCGGCGTCGGAATTACACCCCTGCTTAGCATGATGCGCTACCTGCGCGATACAGGCGACGACCGCCATGCGGTGTTGATTTACGGGAATCACTCCGAAAGCGACATCATCGCACGTCACGAATTGGACACCATGCCGGATCACGTGAAAGTTGTTTACGTTCTTGAATCGCCCCCGGATCATTGGACCGGGGCTCAGGGATATATAAACGCCGATGTCGTCGGACAATACGCCGGGGATCAGATCAGGAAGGCGGACATTTATCTGTGCGGCCCCCCGCCCATGATGCAAGCGGTTACTCAACAGCTTAGATCGCTCGGAATTCCGCGAAAACGCATACACAGCGAACGGTTTACGCTTTGAAAAATGGCTACACCGGAAGTGTCTTTCAACCAAATTGAAACGATGAACGAAATGAGTCATGACCTGCTCAACGGATTGTTTCAAGGTTCGTAAACGTATCCAAACGGATTTGAGATTCCCGTTTGACAAGATTCGGGATATATATTTGAACTTGAGAGTTGTTGGTGTTTCTGGTTGACAAAAAGCGAAAAAAAACCGGGGGATTATAATGAAGGAAATCAAGCCGATCCGGGTGGGGATTGTCGGTGCTGGTAACAACACGCGAAAGCGACACATTCCCGGATTGAAAGCACTGGAAGGCGTTGAGATAGTTTCCGCTTGCAATCGTTCACGCGATTCCGGTAAAAAGGTTGCCGCTGAATTTGGTATTCCGAAGGTGTGCGGAACTTGGACCGAAGTTATCGAAGATCAATCCGTTGATGCTGTTGTAATCGGGACTTGGCCTTATTTGCACCATCCGGTGACCTGCATGGCCCTCGAAGCCGGCAAGCATGTGCTGGTGGAAGCAAGGATGGCAATGAACGCGCGTGAAGCCCTGGAAATGCTCGCGGCCAGCCGTCGGTCTCCCCATTTGGTTGCTCAAGTGGTTCCGTCCCCCGTTACGCTCGCTTTCGATAAGATGCTGATCGATTTAATCGACGAAGACTATCTCGGTGAAATTTACGCGATTGATGTACGGGACGCGACAGGTGCCTTTGCCGATCCTTCGGCGCCGCTAACCTGGCGTCAAGATGAAGATTTGAGTGGTTTGAATACGCTGTCGATGGGCATCTGGTACGAATCCCTGGCACGCTGGGTCGGCCATGCTCGCGCCGTGACGGCTATGCGCAAGATCTGCGTCAAGCGCCGTCCACGTACGGGTGGCGGCGGTATGGCAATACGTGTTGCCGACCATGTCGATGTATTGGCAGATATGGTTTGCGGCGCTCAGGCGCACATGCGGTTCAGCGCGGTGACCGGCCTGGCCGAACCAGCATCCGGCGTCTGGTTGTATGGTTCGAAAGGAACGCTGAGACTGGATCCGGCTAACAGACTTTTACTTGGCGGCCGGCAGGGTGACCGGGATTTGAAGCCAATTCCCGTGCCGCCGGATAAAGAAGGTTTCTGGCGGGTTGAAGCGGAGTTCATCAACGCCGTGCGCGGCTTGGAGCCGGTCAAACTAACTTCTTTTACGGAAGGGGTCAAATACATGGAATTTACAGAAGCTGTCGCACGAAGCGCTGACCACGGTGTGCGGGTCACGTTGCCGCTGACGGGTTAAAAACAATAAACGATAAAACCGGCGCCGTTCAGCGTTCCGCCGCCTCAAGTCGCGCGGCCACCTCATTCCAGTCGATCACATGCCAGAAGGCCTCGATATAGCTGCCACGCTGATTCTGATACTGCAAATAATAGGCATGTTCCCATACATCGAGGGCCAGAATCGGAGTCCCTTGCCGGTCAACTATATCCATCAGCGGATTATCCTGGTTCGGTGTCGAGATCACAAACAATTCACCATCCGCATCCACGCACAACCAGGCCCATCCGCTGCCGAAACGGGTGGCGGCAGCTTCGTTAAAGGTTGCGCGAAAGGTTTCGAAGGAACCGAACGCCGTTTCCAACCGACGCGCCAGATCCCCGTCAGGGCGTCCACCGCCATCTGGTGACATGATCTGCCAAAACAGGTCGTGATTGTAAACGCCACCGCCATTGTTGCGTAGCGTATCAGAATGTTCGCTGATGTTTGCGAATATCCGCTCGAACGACTGCCCGGCCAGCGCCGAACCATCGACAGCCGTCATAAAATTATTGAAATATGCCCGATGATGCCGGTCATAATGAATTTCCATTGTCTTGGCATCAATATGGGGTTCCAAGGCGTCGTACGCATACGGCAGAGGTTTGAACTTATGCTCGACCGTTTCATCTGCTATAACGCTCATACAGAAACTCATCAAGACCAACAATAGCTTGAACAAATCTCGTACGTAAAAAGCTGAAAACATGAGGTGCTCCTTTTTTCCCATCATTCCAATATTCCAACATTCCGCATCCCTACGGGATTCTGCTGATCAGGGGTTGCGCCGTGTCGTTGACCACGACCGCTTACAAAACCAGGTCGCAGGCGTCCGGCGGCATCCAGTGCGCGTCCTGACCATCCCACTTGACGTTGCACCCGATTGGATTGGTTTTCGGCCGGCGGATCGGACGCCCCGCCAGATGGTCCGACAGTGCGTTTTCCAGATCGTTGACAGTGATCTTCGAGGCATCGCGCGGGTTATCGACACTGCGTCCGGTATAGACCAGTTTGCGCTGCTTGTCGAAGACGAAGAAATGCGGGGTGCGCAGGGCGCCATAGGCACGAGCCACGTCCTGGGTGGCATCATGTAGATAGAGCCAGGGAAAGCGGTGCTCACGCATTCGCTCGACCATATGCTCGAAGGAATCCTGGGCATAGGTGTTCTTGCTGTTGGAATTGATGCCGACGAAACGAACGCCTTGATCGGCGAAAGCCAGGGCGGTCTTCCGTGTTACCTCATCCGATCCGATCACGAACGGGCAATGGTTGCAAGTGAAAAAGACGACCAATACGGGATCGGCGTCGAAATCCTTGAGCGAATAAGTGTTGCCATCCGTTGCCGGCAGCCGGAAATCCGGCGCTTTTTCCCCGATTGACAGTGTAAAGGCCATGATGCATTCTCCTTAGTGTTGCGGATTTGCCCTACAGTTATTGAAGCAACTAATGGCTTCGCCAACCCTCACCCCGGCCCTCTCCCAGAGGGAGAGGGAGATAACGGTTTTCTTGTTTTTCATGGCGGTTTCGTGAGTTTAAGTCACTAACCGCAAAATGTTTGAATCTTTTCGATGACACACGTGTTGTCGCTAATGCCTGCCTTCGTTTCTCCTGTAGTGCCTATCCACTGGAATGACCGGTTCGGTGCATCAACGGCAATAATGGCCTGTTTGCCTTTCCGGCTCCTTGCAAGTCCGTGCAACAAATCGTCGAGTAGCCCTCTTGCCAGCTCTGCATCCTCCGGCATCAGCCCGGAATGGCACTTACTTAAGGGATTATGGCATTATAGTTTCGACTTTCGTGACGTGCCATTGAATGACGAATGACGAAATACCCAAGTACCCAAAGAAAACCAAAATACCTAAAGACCAAAG
>PWZG01000543.1 GCA_003567575.1 PVC group bacterium
AGCCCGGCGATTGGCCTGTTTTGGGCGAAGTAAGTCGGGCATTCCTGCCTGACACGACAACCAGTTCAGGAAAGTCAGCCAGGAATGACTGACTTACCAGGGCTACCTGAACAGTTACAAAAAAAAAGCAAAAAAAACGTAACTGTTCACGGGGTTGGTTTCCGTGGTAGTTGCCGTTCTGCGTGTCACGCCGTAGGCCCGGCGAAGGCGGAAGAACGGCAAAATCATGATGCGACAAAATCATTTCGGAAAGGGATTTGGTGTTGAAGATCATGATTCAGGCATTGGTCGAACACCGTTTGGCTCATGCCCGGCAGACCTTGCAGGCGGCGGATACGCTGATCAACCGCGAACTCTATCGCGACACTCAGAACGGCAACTACTTTTCGGAAACACCGATTGCCGGTGTCAGACTGCCGTTTTCAAGCCGGTAAATCCTGTGCATGCGCCGGGCCAATTCCATGCTGTGGGTTACCACCATGAGGGCGAGGTGTTCGGTCCGGTTGAGTTCGGCCAGCAGATCACCGAGCGCCTGCGCCGAGTGTTGATCGAGGGAACCGGTCGGTTCATCGGACAGCAACAGTTTGGGTCGGTTGATCAGCGCCCGCACCACGGCGGTACGCTGCATTTCACCGCCCGAAAGCCGGCCGGGGCGGTGATCCCGTCGCTCGGTCAGGCCTACACGATCCAGCAGGGAAATCGCCCGATCGGCGTCTGCCGTTCGCTCCGCGCCGGTCCGGCGCGTGGCCAGAGTTGGAATCAGTACATTTTCCAGAACGGTACATTGCGGCAACAGATGGTGTTGCTGAAACACAAACCCGATTTTGCGGTTGCGGATTCCGGCCAGTTGTTCCTCGGACAAGTTTTCCAAGGGTTCGCCGTCCAAACGGATCGAACCGGCGGTCGGCCGATCCAGCGCGCCGATCAAATTCAACAAGGTACTTTTTCCGCAGCCCGACGGCCCGACCACCGCCATGGACTCGCCGGCGTCAAGGGTCATACTGACGCCTTCCAGCACGTCAATCGCGGCAGGCGTATCCGCCGCGCCATAGCGTTTACTCACGGCATATAATTCAAGGTAGGCCATGATTGATTCTCCCGGCCGAGGCGTAGTGACTTAATCTAACGCTTTTGGCGTAAAAAACAAGAATATTCATGCGAAGCTTATGGATGGAATCGGGTGTCGGGTGTCGGGTGTCGGGCCACGGGATGCCGAGGTCGGGCCGACCTCGGCCACAAAGAGCCGTAAACATGATCTCCGCGAAGCGATGCCTTGCTTAACTTCGGGGTTCCTACTCTTACTCTAATCTCTTACTCTCTACTCCCTTTTCCCAAAGGCATAGATCGATCCATCGCCGGCGCCGACCACAATCCAGCCTTCGACCACGGCCACGGTTGCGTTGATCGGGCTGCCGACATGATACGACCACAACATTTCTCCGTCACTGAACGACAACATGTAAATCCGTCCGTCACGCGAGCCGAACAGCACGCGATCGCGGGCAACCACGGGCGAACTGTCGATATCGCTGCGTGCTTGAAAGCGCCACAGTTCGTTGCCGCTATCGCGCGCCAAAGCGTACAGCACCCCATCGCGATCGCCGGCCAGCACCCGCGTCGCCGTCACGGCGGGTGACGCATAAAAGGCCGCCCCTTCCCGATTTTCGTCTGCCGGCGCGAAACGCCAGCGGATCTTGTTTTCCTTCCAATTCATGGCCAGCACTTCGCCGTGATAATGTCCGACATAGGCATAATCGCCACGCAGCGCGGGGGACGCGGCGATATATGAGCCTGCCGACAGTTTGACCATCCCGCGGCCATCCTTGATGCGAACCCCGTGGACTTGTTCATCGCAGCCCCCGATTAACGCCACCTCGTCGGCCAATGCCGGTGTCCCATGCACATAATGACCGGTCTCGTAGGTCCAAACCCGTTCTCCGGTCGCGGCATCCACGGCATGGAGCCGGTCATCGTAACTGCCGACGAGAACCAGCGACGGATCGCCAGGCATCCAGTTGACGCCACCCATAATGCGTCCATCCGTGACGTACTGCCAGCGGGAAATCCCCGTATCCGCGTCCAGAGCATGCAGTGTCCCGTCGAGATCGCCGAAATAAAGAACTCCGTCAACAACCAACGGCGACCCTTCGATCCCTGCCGGAGCATTGAATTGCCAGCGCCGTTCACCGTCGCTCAATCGCAAGGCAGACAACGTACCATCAACTGCGGCTGCATAAACCATGCCTTCATGAATAACGGGCGATGCGATGATTTTATCACCGAGATCGACATGCCAGCGCAACACCGGCTGATCGGGAGCTCGGGCGGGCGTCGTTCCGGTCAATGCGGCATCGCCTCGTGATATGGGCCAGGAATCCGGCGTGGCCGCAACCGGCCGGCCCGCCGACCCATCAAGCGGCAGGAGAAAACAGAGCAAGATAACGGCGACACGCGGATTGAATCGGTTATTTGGCGTAGGGTTCATGTCAGGTAGTTTCTTGTGGCCCACGTCGGCCCGACGTGGGCCGTCCGACCTCGGGCCGAGGTCGGCCACATTGGGGCTGTAAACGGTTCCGTTCCTCCGCCGTCATGCCGGCCAACGCCCCGGTGGGACACGCCGCGATACAATCGGCGGCCACGGTTTGCAATCCTTGTTCCAACGATTCATTAAACGGGACCCCCACCCGGACATCGAAACCACGCCCGATAAACGTCAGCCCAAAAGGTTCTTTCGCCTTTTCCGCAATACGAACGCAGATACCGCAAGCAATACATTTTCCCGGCTCATAAATGATGCAGCCATGACGTACGATTTGAACTTGTCGACGTTGCGCCGGTTTCCAGGTTTGGCGACGGGCCGCATATTCATCCGCATAACTCCGTAATTTGCAGGCATCCGCTTTCCGGCAATCGCAATGCAGGCAACGGGCCGCTTCACGGCATGCTTCGTTTTCATCATAGGCGTCATCCGTTTCATCCGCCGGGACGACGCGTTCCTCTAATGCAGTATCCGCCAGGAATGCCGCCATTTCTTGCGCATCGATTTTGCCGGGAATGCGATGATTGTAGCCGTGCCGCACGCCAATCACCGGCGCATCGCGCAACATCCGGTCAACGGCGATGGCCGCCGCCTGTCCCTGCCCCACGGAACGTACCGCCATGCGACCGGACGACATCGCATTGCCGCAAGCGAACACCAGCGGATCGCCGGTTCGATGCGTATGCCGGTCCGTGACGATGCCGTGCCGGCCACTTTCCAGTCCGTATGTCTTGCAGACCGATTGCGGATCGATCCGACCCACCGCCAGAATCACTGCATGAAACCGTTGTTTCAATTGCGACAAGGAAACATGGTTACCGATTTCCACCCCGGTTTCCAACGGAATTCCAAGTTTCAGAATTCTGTCAATTTCCGCGTCGAGTACATCCAACGGCAATCTCTCGCGCAGTTCAACCGTACGCAGGCCGCCGCCGGGTGCAATCTGTTTTTCATAAATAGTAACGCTATGTCCGTAGCGACGCAACGCAAAGGCAGCGGACAATCCGGCCGGACCACTGCCCACCACGGCCACCCGCAATCCGCTGGGATCGGCCATGTCCGGCATGTAGGGATTGGAAGAAAGAAGATCGCAATCCGCCACGAACCGTTTCAAGCGCCGGATGGCAAGCGGTGCGTCATGCGCTGCGCGCCGGCAAACCGTCTCGCAGGGAGCGGAACAAATCCGTCCCAGAACGGCGGGTAACGCGATATGGTGTTTGACGACAGCCACGGCCTCGCGCTTATGGCCACCGGCAATCTTTCGCAGCATGACGGGAATGTTCAACCCGGCCGGGCAAGCCCGTCGGCAGGGTCCCTCGCAATCGCCAAGATGATCTCCCAGCAACAGTTCCAGAGCCGTGCGCCGCGCTTCGATGATCTCCGGTGCGGCGGTCACGATTTTCATTCCCGCCAGCGCCGGCGTGGAACAGGCCGGGAACCGTTCTCCCGTGCGTTCATCGCCGACCACGCAAAGCATGCAGGACGTCACATGATCCAGGTCGTCACGATAGCAGAGGGTCGGAATCTCAATGCCAAGCCGGCGGGCCGCCGCCAGCAAGGTGGTATTCTCGGGAACCGTCAGGGTTCGGCGATCGATGGTAAGCGTGATCATGATGGTTGGACCGGATCCGTGTCATAGTCGGCTGCTGAACGCACCACGTGATCTCCCGACATGACCACGATGGCATGGGTCGGGCACGTTTGGCGGCAGGCATCGCAACGGACGCATGTTTCGCTGTTGATTTCGTGCCGTTGATAGGGAGTCGATGCGATGGCATCGGCCGGACAGCGTTGCGCGCAACGGGTACAACCAATGCAATCGTCGGTCACATGATACCGGATCAATGCCTTGCACTGGCCGGCCGGACAGATTCCGTTAACGTGCGCTTCGTATTCTTCACGGAAATAGCGTAGCGTCGTCAGCGCCGGATTCGGGGCGGTTCGTCCCAGACCACACAAACTGCCTTGCTTAACCTGCGCCGCCAAACGTTCCAGATCCTCGAGATCATTCGGTTTCGCGTGACCCGCACACAGCCGTTCGAGAATTTCCAGCAGCCGTTTGGTGCCGATCCGGCAAAACGTACATTTCCCGCAGGATTCATCCTGGGTAAACGCCAGGAAATAACGTGCGATTTCGACCATGCAATCCATATCATCCAGCGCTACCAATCCGCCCGAGCCCATCATGGCGCCCGCCTCGACCAGGGCTTCAAAATCGATGGGTGTAT
>PWZG01000311.1 GCA_003567575.1 PVC group bacterium
AGACGGTTGACCAGCATGCCGGTGCTGTGTTTGCTGTAGAAGCGCATCGATAGATGCATCAAGTGGTGGTAAAGCGCGCAACGCAAATCGAAAACAAATCGCTGCCCCACCAGGGCAATGCCGGAGACCTGCAGATAACTGAGTAACGCGACTCCGAGCGGCAGGGCGACCATGCAAAATCCCAGGATCGCGAACAGCGAATGCCGGCCGTCCTCAACCACGAGATCGAGAAAGGCGCGCATCACCAGCGGCGGCGTCATGACCAGCAGCGAAAGAGCGATGGTCATCGCCGCCAGACGCGCCAGCCGCCAGCGGTACGGCCTCAGAAAACGCATGATCAAGCTGAATCCGGACAGAGAATCGTCACTCATGATCGCGTCACCGGCGGCAGTCTACCGCCACCCCAATATCCAGCGCCACAATGGTTGTTTCCCGGTATAGATACGGGCTTCGGCGCTTGTTCCCGGCGGGACGGCGTAACCGCCGGCATCGAACGAGCAATAGGCGGCACGGTATGGATTCCGGTCATCATCCTGGATGACGTTGCGCAAGCGCTCGACGGCGCCGCTGAAAACCACCCCGCGATACGCCCCCAACCGCGCTTCGTAACGGTCGCCCGGATGAACGTGCATGGCATGACGTTCGGAAATCCGTAATTTAAGAACCTGCCGTTCGCCTCCGAATATTTCCAGCAATACGGCATCCGAGCGAACCATTTCGCCGACAACGAATTCGTATCGCAAGACCTGTCCGGCAATCGGCGCCCGTATCTCATGGCTGCGCAGCCGGCCGGCCGCCAGCGTCACCGCATCGCGACGCGCCTCCACCTCGCGTTCCAGCACCTGGATTTCCTTGTCGGCGAGATCGACGTCACGATGGCGCAGTTTTTCCAGTTCCGCGGTCAGCAATTGGACCTGGTATTTTGCATCGGCCAGCGTGGCGCCGGCCGCCAGACCGCGCGCGCTCAATTCGCGCATCCTTTCCAAACGGGCCCCGGCATGTTCGAGTTGCATTTCCATGGCGCGGATATCGGCGTCTCGCAATCGTTCTTCTTCCCTCAACTGCGCGCGACGCAGCATCAACTCGGCTTCGGCCTTGCGGTGATGGCTTTGCACTTCTTCGAACGCCGCCCTCGCTTCGCGTTGATCGAGTTGTACCAGCAGGTCATCGCGCTGCACGATATCACCCGTGCGCACCTTGATTTCAACAACGGTCCCCGGCATGGCGGCTCTTACTTCAGCGTGCTCTTCGCTGGCAACGAAACCCAGAGCGCTGACCGTCCCCTCGATCCGCACCCATAGCACCGTGGCGGCCAATGCCGCCACGATGACGATAAAGACAACCCAAAGACGACGTTTCCGACGCCATTGACTCGCCTTGCTGGGGGGCAACACCCCCTTGCTTTCCGTACGATACTCGCCCATGGTCAACCTGTTGCCTCTGGTTTACGACGCAGGAAATCCTTTGCCATCAATCGAACGCCCTCGGCTTCATCGTCGTAACGTTTCAAACACAAATTGCATTCCGCGCAATTCCGTTCGTAACAATTGCGATGGACACGCGACGGATAGGTTTTACGGAATGCTTCGTAGCAGGGGTCGCTGCAAAAAACATATCGTTCCTGGGTCGTCCCGAACGCGACCTGTACCAGGGAAAACCCTTCCTTCTCCGGATCGGCCGGTTCGTTGCACCAGCCGCAGCGGATTTCCTGGGCAGACACCAGTTGCTTATAGCGCTGTTCCATTTCCTGTGGTGTCCAAACATATTCCACCCAGGATACCGACCGGCGGGGAATCTGTGCCGCGACGGCATCATCCTTGATCAATACCAGCATATCCTTGGTTGCGTAGCAGTTTGACCCGATAATCGGCATATTGCCGCCCATCAGATGCACGCGTACCGGACCGTTACGCGGTTTTTCAAACGCTGTCCAGCCGCATCGTTCGCATACCGCCGCAAACAAATGCTGCGCCAGCCGTTCATTGCAATTGGGGCAACGCCCCATGTTGAACATGTACACCCGCTTGACCGAATCTTCTACGGCGGTCTGCACCGTTTTTTCCGCTTCCTTCTGCAATCGCCGGCCGGCATCTTCGCTGTCGGCTCCCAACCATTCCATATCCTGCTCGAGATTCGCACGTTGATCTTCCGGCAACAGCGGTGTATCAATCCGCACCGATATATCATCCGTCCCCGAGCGCCGCCGCGTTGAAGATTCCACCAACGCCCGCTGTTGCGGTTTAGCCGCCTTACCGTCTTGATGGTCGCCGCCGAATCTTCCCAGCAGCGATGTTAAACGATCCCTGATTGTCATGGCATGTTTTCTCCGTCATCCTCGACAGCCGGGGCAAATCCCAGGCTGTAATGAAACTCAACGGCTGCCTTCAGCAGTTCGGCTGCCATAATATTTTGCCGTTGCATGGTATCCGTCAGATCTTTCTGGGCGTCCAATACGTCGCGACTACGGTTTTCACCGAGCCGGAAACGTTCCGATTCTGCTTCAAGGGCGACTTCGGCGGCCGTCACGGCTTCCGAGATCAAACGCAATCGATTACCCGCGGCACGATATTTTCCCCCGGCAATTTTCATGCGCACCCGGTTTTCCCGGTCCAGCTCGCGTTCCAACTCCCTTAATCCGTTCAACCGCGCACCCTGACGGGCGGCTTCAGAACGTTCGGCAACATTACCCCACGGTCGCGACCATACCAGCGCCGCCTCCCAACCGGTCGCCCGGTCGCGGCGGCGGGCAGTCGTCGCCGGCCACCGGTCCGGATCTTCAGCGTGATGCGACACATTCAACTCCAGCGAAATATCGGAACGTCTACGTTCCTCCGCCAAATCATACGACCCTTGCGCCGCCTGCTGTAACGCGATGTTTTCGCGGCGATCACCCCGCCGCACTGCTCCGGTTTGTCCGTAACCCGGCATGTCTTCGAGCGCCGGAGCCTGCCGTGCCCAGCGTAATAAATCGTCCGGATGCGCGGAGATATCCAGCGCCACATCCGCTTGCGTGCCCAGCAATTCCTGCAGCCGCCATTGTTCGCTTTCCATCGTTTCCTGCACGGAAACCGCTTCCTCATGCCTCAGGATCGCCTCCAGACGCGCGGCCGACACTTGATACTCGGGAATCGCCTCGAGCGCGGCCAATGTCTCGGCTTCTTCCAACAACTTATCGGCGCGATCCTTCGAACTGAGAGCGACTTGCAACAAAGCGCGCCGCTGCAAAACAGCGATATACGCCAGACTGATATCGCGTCGCAACGCCTGCGCCGCGGCAACCCAGCGCGCGTGAACGGCATCGTATTCGGCGCCGGCCCGTTGATCGCTCAACCGCCATTCCCGAAAACCGCGATCGCGCCACAACGGCCAGCGCCAGTCGATGTTCGCCGTCGTCTCGTACAATGCGTCATCATCGGTATTCGCGGACGTCCGCACGCTGCCGCCACCCAGGGAAAAATCCAGATAGCCGCCCCAGGGAAACGGCATCGCCGCGCCCGCATCCAGCCAGGCCCGATCATCGCCGTCAAAACCGCCGGAATGACCCGATCGCGAATACAGGCGCGGATCCCAGAATCCTCCCAGCGCCGCCCGCGCATACCCGGCTTCCTCGACGTCACGCCAATAACGTTGCAACCGGGGATTGGCACGAAGCCCGAGCAGAATCAGGCCTTCGAGTTCGTCGTCATCGTGCCACCACAAAGCCGAACACATCGACATGGGGAAAACAACCATCAGGATCAGCGAAAAAAGACGCTGCAACGTGAATTTCATGATTTCGCAACCGGTATCTTTAACCGTCCGAACCACCCGGATAAACCAACAAATAAAAAAACCATTCAGATAATACCATCATTGCGTAAGGATGCAAGTCTGTTAATTCGCCCTGTCTGTTAATTCAGTGGACTTTCCCCATTTTTCGGTTTGCTGGCGCTTATTCGGATATCCGGAACGGTCCAACGTTAATTCACCCTTGAAATCCTTACGGCAAAACGATATGATTGCAAATGCGGTAATGGTTGGCATCCTGTTAAGCTCCAAACCCACCTGAACATGCATCCATTGCCTTGCGGACGATTACCATGGAAACGATGACTGACGACGCCACAACCACGGCCGCGGCTGACGCCGCGAGCATAACGCCTCCGCAACCGCTTGTCCCGGCAGCGCGTCCGCTGGTCGTCACCGGCGGCATGGCGAATTTACTGAAAAAAACCGGGTTGTTCAATTCGTCCCAGATCGCAACACTGCTGCAAGTCAGTCGCCGGGAAGGCGTCGGTATAACCGATCTTGTGATACGCGAAGGATTGGTGCCGGAAGCGGATTACCTGCAGGCGCTGAGTGATGCGTCGGGATTACCGTTCATGCGTTTGTCATCGGTCGCCATCGAACCGTCGGTCATTGAAAAACTGTCGGCCAAAGTCGTCTTTCAATACAACGTGATTCCCTACGCCATCGAGGCGGGTGCGCTGGCGGTGGTAACGCAAGATCCGTTCACCCTTGGACTCGCGGACGCCTTGCGTATCGCCGCCGGCATGCGTATTCGTTTTGTTTTGGCCACATCCGTCGATATCGCACGCGCCGCCAAGAAATTTTACGGTGTCGGCGCCGAGACCGTCGCACGCATGATTCAGGACGATCGCATCGAAGTCGTTCCCGAGGATATTTTAGCCAAATCGGACATCGGCGATGATGACCAGGAAGCCTCGATAGTCAAATTCGTCAACCAGGTTATCTGGGAAGCATACCAGGAACGCGCCACGGACATTCATTTCGAGCCGATGGAAAACGAGTTGCGTATCCGTTACCGGGTTGACGGCGTTTTGCATCCGGCGCCGTTACCGCCGCAATTGAACCGGTTTCAAGCCGCGATCATCTCCCGGATCAAGGTGATGGCCAACATGGATATCGCCGAAAAACGGATGCCCCAGGACGGCCGTATCGGACTGCGAATAAGGACGGAAGAAATCGATATCCGCGTTTCGACCATGCCGACCGTTTACGGCGAAAGCGTCAGTTTGCGTTTATTGATGCGCGGGCAGAGCATGATTCGTCTTGATGAACTCGGTATGTGCGCCGACGATAATGCGATTATTGCGAAACTGATCCACAAACCCAACGGCATCATTCTGGTGACCGGCCCAACAGGCTCGGGAAAATCCACGTCGCTTTACGCGTATTTACGTGAAATAAATACACCCGAACAACGAATCATCACCGTGGAAGACCCTATCGAGTACGAAATGGGCGGCATCAACCAAATCAATGTGCGATCGGATATCGGCTTGACTTTTGCCACCGCGCTGCGACATATTCTCAGGCAGGATCCGGACGTAATCATGGTCGGTGAAATCCGTGATTTCGAAACCGCGGAAATTGCTATTCGCGCCGCCCTGACCGGGCACTTGGTCTTCAGCACGCTGCATACCAACGACGCAGCCGGCGCCATTACGCGTCTGGTCGACATGGGCGTCGAACCGTTTCTGGTCGCCTCGTCGGTCGAGGCCATCGTTGCGCAACGGCTGGTACGTCGCCTGTGCCCGAACTGTCGTCAACCCGAAACACCGGACCATACGTTTTTGAAAAGCGTCGATTTTCCCATTGACGAACTCGGCGACAACCCTCTGTACGCCGCCAACGGCTGCGAGAAATGCCGCATGACAGGTTTCCGCGGTCGCGTCGGCATATACGAAATGTTACGCGTCGACGAGAAGATCGAAGCCATGATCGTCGACCGGGCGTCCGCCGGCGCCATCAAACAGTACGCCACGGGACGGAACTTGCGCACATTACGTGACGATGGCTGGCTGAAAGCCATTGATGGGACGACCACGATTGCCGAAGTCATGCGCGTAACAGAAACCGTAGAGGTCGAATAATCCATGCCTTTTTACCGCTATACCGCCCGCTCGCGAACGGGAGAAAAAGTCGAAGGCACGCTTGACGAATCCGACAAGGGAGCGGCATTGCGTGCGGTCGAACGGTTGGGTCATATCCCGTTATCGATCACCGACGTACAGGACACGTCCGCCAAAAAAAAACAGCCGCGCGCCGGCAGCAAACGGGTTCGCGGCGCAACGGTACTGGTTTTCACATCGGAACTGAGGGATTTACTGGCATCCGGCATGAAGGTCGGCCAGGCGTTGACGATACTTGCTCGCCGGAGTTCGGGCGGCCGGTTGGATGCCGTCATCGCCGAGTTGCGCGACCATATCATTCAAGGCCGCGGTCTGTCGGACGCGCTGGCGCTTTATCCGTCAGTCTTTCCATCGTTATACGTGGCGATGATTCGCGCCGGCGAAATGGGCGGCGCCACCACCGACGCGCTCGAACGTCTCGTAAGCCATTACCAGCGCATGCAGGCCTTAAAGGAAAAACTCGTCAGCGCACTGATATACCCGGCCGTGGTCCTGCTGGTCGGCGCCGGGACACTGGTCTTCTCCATGGTATTCGTGATCCCGCGGTTTGCGGTGATATTTTTCGAACTCGACAGCACGCTGCCGCTGCCGACGCGCATGTTGATCGGCGCCAGTGAATTCCTCGTTCGGTACGGGATATTCCTTCTGGCCGCGCTGGGCGGCGTCGCCGTTATGGTGCGACAAGCGTTAAAGACGAACGACGGCCGCGCATTCTGGCACCGAGCCCAGTTACGGCTGCCGATCCTGCGTTCCATCATCGAGGCCGACGCCTTTGCGCGATTTGCCCGCACCCTCGCGACCCTGCTCGCGAACGGCGTACCGGTGCTGCAGGCGCTCACGATAGTCGAACGAACCATGGGCAACACCGTTATATCCCGCGAAATCCGTAACGCAAGAGATCGCGTAACCGACGGCACGACCATTTCCGGACCGCTGGCCGCCGGCCGGGTGTTTCCCCCGCTGATGACCGATATGCTGGCTGTCGGCGAACAAACCGGCGATATTGCACGCTCGCTTAATCATATCGCCAACCGTTACGAAAACGAGTTGGATCATCGTCTCAAGATTATGACCACGATTCTGGAGCCGCTGCTGATCGTATTTATGGCGATCCTGGTCGGGTTCGTGGCGATCAGCATGCTGCTGGCCGTGTTCGACTTGACCAGCGGCTTGAATGTATAGAACAATGAATCATGCCGTTCTCTCCAACTCGATAGACCAGACAGCGCCGTTACCGTCACGTCCGGTCACCGCACTGGGTATGTTTTCCGGCGGATTGGACAGTCTGGTGGCCGTAGCCATGATGCGCGCGTTGGGCGTTACGACCGAAGTCGTGACGTTTGCCAGCCCGTTTTTCGACATCTCTCAAACCCGCCAGGCCGCCGACCGGCTCGGTGTTCCATTGCACGTCGAAGACTTCGGGCCGACTCTGGTATCGATCATTCAGCGCCCGCAACACGGATTCGGCGCCCAGTTGAATCCCTGCATCGATTGCCATATTGCCATGCTGCGGCGCACCGGCGAGCTGATGGAAACGATGGGGCACGATTTCATTTTTACGGGTGAAGTCCTCAATCAACGACCCATGTCGCAAAACCCCGCGGCGCTCCGGCTCATTGCTCAAAAATGCGGATACGCCCCGTTACTGCTGCGCCCGCTCAGCGCCGGTCTGCTCGAACCGACGATACCGGAACAAATGGGCTGGGTGTCGCGTCAATGCCTGGGTAAAATCGATGGCCGCTCCCGTCGCGAACAGTTGCGCCTGGCGGAACGGTACGGAATAAAAATCATTCCGCCGGTCGCGGGCGGTTGCCGGCTTACCGAACCGAATTTCGCGCGCCGCTTAAAGGATTTGAAAGATCACGAAGGATTGCGCGGCATGCGCGCAATTAACTTGCTCAAAATCGGTCGCCATTTACGCCTCAGTCAATCCACCAAGCTGATCGTCGGACGCAATGAACGGGACAACATCGAGCTGGAAGGCAATGCCGAACTTTACGATCTGCTGCTGAAACCCGAAGCTGTGCCCGGTCCCACCGGTCTTGCGCCCATCACCATCCGGGCCGACGAATTGCGGCTGGCCGCCGCCATCTGCGCTCGCTACAGCGATGCGAAACCCGGCCAAAGCGTACGCCTTCGCATCCGGTCGACGCAAGGCGTACGTTTCATCGAGACGCAGCCGGCCCATCCTGAAAACGTCGAACCGCTGTTGATTTGAACCCGTTATGAACCTCCTGTTTTTGAGTCCTCACGTACCGCATGCGCAGGTCGTCAGCGGATCGATCATCATTTACCATCGTATTCGCCTGCTGGCGCAACGCGGACACCGCATCGGGCTGGCCGTCTTTGCCAACGAACACGAAACGCCGTATCTTGACGAGCTGCGTGAATACGTCAGCGAAATCAACTGGCTTAAACCGCCCCGTCGCGGACGCCGCCACTCCATGACAGGTTGCCTTTTCTGTCGGCTTCCCAAACCTTTTTGCGCCTGTCGATCATCCGAGATGCACCGTCTGGTCGGTCAAATGGTTGAACGCTCGAAATATGAAGTTGCCATCGCCGAATTCACACCCATGGGCCAATACCTGTATCACAATCCTTTCCTGCCGGCGGTACGACGCGTCATTTCATGTCATAGCTGCCTCAGCCAGTCCGTACGCCGGGCGCTACGGGTTACCGACAACCATCCGCTGCACAAACTGATGCTGCGATTGCGACTGCCCGCCTTAACACGGCTCGAGTTCGCCATGTACCGAAGCGCCGATCTGGTGCTGGCGCTGACGCCACAGGAAAAAACAGCGTTGCTGCAACAGGCGCCGAATCTGCCCGTGGCGGTCATTCCCTACGGCGTCGACATCGCACCGTTCGACTACCAGCGCCAGATTCGCCTCAACAAGGGGCGAACGGGCGTGCAACGCATTATTTTCACAGGGTATTTCCGTAATGACCAAAACCGCGATGCCGTCATATGGTTCAACAACAATGTCTGGCCGCTCCTGAAAAAAAAGCATCCGAAACTGGAATGCTATATCGTCGGCCGCAGTCCCACGTCGGAAATACGCGCGCTGCCTCGCTACGACAACAAGATCGTCGTCACCGGCGAAGTAGACGACTTGGCGCCGTATCTTGCACAATCCGATGTTTACGTCTGCCCCGTACGGCTCGGCGCCGGATTCCGCGGGCGAATTCTCCAAGCCATGGCGGCCGGCGTACCGGTGGTGACAACGACCCTGGGATCGGAAGGCATACCGGTGCAAACCGGAAGCAACATCGTGGTGGCCGACACGCCCGACTTGCAAGTCGCCGGCATCAGCCTGCTTTTAACCGATCCCGAGTATCGCAGGCGTATCGCCGACAACGCGTTCGAAATGGTTTCCCGACGGTTCGCCTGGAACAACGTCGTCATGCCGCTCGAACGCGAATTGCAACGGCTCATCCGATAACAAACAACATCGAGGAACATTTCTCCATGAGAGACAAAACAGTATCCGTGCAGAAGGTCGTGTCGCAACCCGCTGTCCGCCAAACGCCGCGTCGCAACCAGTCCATCCCTCATGTGGCCGCCGCCGCATATCTCAAGCGACTTGAGTGTGGGAAACAAGCCTACCAGGACAACTACTACGCCATGTACACCAGCGTCGCGGACGCCATCGTCACCGACCCGCGCCTGATGACGGTGCCTTTCGACGATCACATGGTCCATCGCGGCGACGGCGTGTTCGAGGTGTTCCTGTGCCGCGATGGCGCCCTTTATAACCTCCACGCACACCTCGACAGGTTGGAAATGTCGGCTCGGGCATTGCAACTGCCGTTGCCCATCGATCGCGAGGCGATCGTCGGCTGCATCATGCAGACCGTGCATACCGGCGGGCAGCGCGACTGCACCGTGCGTTTGAACCTATCGCGCGGGCCCGGCGGATTCAGCGCCAACCCTTCCGAGACAGTTGCGCCGCAAATCTATATCGTCGCTTATCGACAGCCGACGCCGTTCATGCAACAACGCAACGCCGGCGCAACCGCCGCCGTCTACTCGAAACCGCTGCGCCATTTTACCCGGCCCGTCATTAAAAGTTGCAACTATCTTTTCAACGTCATGATGAAACTCGAAGCCGCCGCGCTCGGTGTCGATTTCACGATTGCCAAGGATAAAAACGGTTTTCTCGCCGAAGGCGCCACTGAAAGTCTTGCATGCGTTACGCGACGCGGCGACCTGCTTTTCCCGCGACCGCGATATATTCTGAGGGGAACCACCGCCGCCCGCGCGAAATCGCTGGCTCGCGCCTTGGTCCGCAACCGCATGCTGCGCAGCATCCGTCAGACCGACATATCGCTGCCGACGGCACAATCCGCCGCCGAACTCTTTCTGCTCGGGACAACCATAACCGTCGCCCCCGTAACCGAACTCAACAAGCGTCCCATCGGAAACGGCCAACCCGGCCCCATCGCCGCCGCCCTCTCCAAGGCGCTCGAACACGATATCAGCGCCAACCCGGCCCTAAGCATCCCCGTATGGAGATAACAGGAAAAATCCGCGGGAAAGAGCTTGACAACTCCATCCCGGATTGTTATCGTTTGAATTCGATTTAAGGTATTCAGAGACATTGGCGAAGGCTGGCTTAACTCGCGGCCGGCAAGACGGAGGATCCGAAATGGCACGTGTTTACAACTTTGGCGCCGGCCCTTGCACGCTACCGCTGGAAGTCCTGGAAGAAGCCCAGCGGGAATTTCTCGATTACCGGGGTATCGGCATGTCAATCATGGAATGCAGCCATCGCGGTAAAGCATACCAGGCCGTCCACGACGAAGCCATGAATAATCTGCGGCAACTGCTGCATTTACCTCAGGATTATGCACTGATGCTGCTGCCGGGCGGAGCTTCTATGCAATTTGCAATGGTGCCGCTTAATCTGGCAAGCGCGGACGCCACCGCCGATTACACCCTGACCGGTTCCTGGGCAGCTAAAGCCGCCAAGGAAGCCGCCAAAATATGCCGCGTCCACGCCGCCGCGGACACATCCCTTGCACAACCGGCGCGCATGCCAGAACCAGAGGATATCCGATCGTCGGGAAACGCCGCATACCTGCACCTGACGTCAAACGAAACCATCGACGGCACACAATGGAAAGACTTCCCAAACGCCGATATTCCAGTGGTTGCCGATATGTCCTCGGATATTTTGTCGCGCCCGCTGGACATCAGCCGTTTCGACTTGATTTACGCCGGCGCACAAAAAAATCTTGGACCGGCGGGCGTTGCCCTCGTAGCCGTACGCCGCGAACTGGCGGAACGGGCGCCCAAATCGCTGCCGTCCATGTTGCGCTACCAAAACCATATCGACAACGATTCCATGCTGAATACGCCGCCGTCTTTCCCTGTCTACATGCTCATGCTCGTCACTCGCTGGATATTGAAAACCGGTCTGGAAAATATCTGGCGTCAAAACCGCGATAAATCCCGGTTACTCTATCAGGAAATAGACCGCGACAATTTTTACAGGGGAACCGCTCACGCGCAATACCGTTCAGAAATGAACGTTACCTTCCGTTTGCCGTCCGAAGCATTGGAAAAGCAATTCGTCACGGAAGCCGAAACACAGGGATTGCACGCGCTTAAAGGGCATCGCTCCGTCGGGGGAATCCGCGCCTCCATCTACAACGCATTCCCCCTCGAGGGCGTAAAAAAACTATGCCTGTTCATGTCCGAATTCAGAAACCGTAACGCCGCCGAAAGCATGCCCGGATGAAAGCACCAAACGGAAACGTATCGCGGACAACTGACGACCGATTCACGACCACGATGCGGATCGAGATTTCGCCCGAGGAACTTCGCCGGGAAGTGGGTCAAGTCGGCGCGCCGCAGACAGCCATCCGCCGACACGACAGCAAGCGTATCCGAACCGTTCGCAAGACGAAAAGCGGCAAGCTTGCCGGCAACCGGCATGCGGTTGTCCGCGACCCCAATTTTCAGCAATTATTTCAAAGTGTCTACGACGCAGCCGTCATTACCGATCCCCGTGGCGATATCCTGGATGCCAATACACGGGCGGAAGAGTTTTTCAACAGCGAGCGCCGTGAATTCGTTAGGTTTAACGTACTGGATTTGATTTCCGGCGCCGACGAATCGCTCATCAATACCTTGCGCACGAATCTTGAAAGCGACCGCTTTACACTGATTGAGGCGTATTGTCAACGATTTGACGGCTCACTTTTCCCTTCCGAGATTTCGGTCAACCGCCTTCGATTGACGGGTCAGGATTACCTGTGTTTTTTCGTCCGCGACATAACGGTGCGCCGGCAAACGGAAGAACGGGTGCGAATTGTTCACAAAGCGATCCACAACGCGGGCAACGGCATTGCCATAACGGATATTGATGGGCGTCTGGAATACATTAACCCTGCCATGGTACGGTTATGGAAATATACCGGGGAAGCACAATTGATACATCGCCGGATTCATGATCTCTGGTTTGATGACACGGATGTTACAGGGATGATAAAGCAAGTTCAGGAAGGCGAATCATGGACCGGCACGCTCAAGGCGCGATTGAGTGATGGCAATATCATGCCGTTGCAGGTATCCGCAACGGCCAACCAAGATGCCGACGATCAATTGGCAGGAATGGTTTTTTCATTCGTCGATGTCAGCGATCGCATCCGGGTCGAGGAAATGGCGCGCGAAGCCGAGCGGCAACGGATCATGCTCGAAAGCATCGGCAGCGCCTGCCATCATCTTGGGCAACCCGCGACGGTTCTGCTGTCCAGTCTGGGGATAATGCATAAACGCGAATCAAAGATCGACGAAGAAATGCGCCTACTTCTGCATCAGGGTCTTGAATCCGCCGAAAAACTACGCACCATCCTACACCGTCTCAACCGGATCAACGAATATCGGACGATCCAGTACCTCGACGACCCGACGATGGATCCTTCCGCCACCGGCGATAGAATCATTCAACTTGAACCATCGTTAGTGCCTTAAACTCACGAAACCGGCATGAAAAACAAGAAAACCGTTAGCCGTTCACTCGCGTGATCTCCCTCTCCCTCTGGGAGAGGGCCGGGGTGAGGGTTGGCGAAGCCATTATAACAATAAACTTCAGGAGATCGAATATGAGCTCGGAATTCAATTTCACGCCCGCCGATTTTTGCCCCATCAAGGATCGCGCATTACTGGCGCGCCTGGCCGCAATGACACGGGAGGAAATCGAAAACCATCCGAACCCTGATGTCAACATACGTATTCTGCCGAATTCCGGCGTCGTTACGCTTGCGGAAAAATTTCTCGGCATCAAGGAATCTTTTGAGCAGAACAAACGCTTTTCCACCATTTTCGGCAATCCGAATCCCTCAACGCACATGGCCCTCGCTGAACTGATCAACCGGCATCGTGTCAGTTGCCGTAATTGCGTGTTTGTTACCATGGACGAATGGGCCGACGAAAACGGCAATATCGCCCCGGATACTTACCAGGCGGGGTTCACCTATTCGTTCATGAAATATTTCATCAATAAAATCGAGCCGGATCTGCGTCCGCCACCGGAAAACGTGTTGGTTCCCACCAACGAAAACATCTCTCACTTCTCCGATCTGATCGACGAAAAAACCGGCGGCGGCATTGATTATTTCACCTCCGGACCCGGCTGGGCCGGACACATCGCCTTCATCGATCCCACCGATGATTATACCCAGGTAGACTCTATGGAAGAATACCTGGAACAACCGGCCAGAATCGTTACGCTGCATCCGTTGACCATTGCGCAGAATTCGCTGCATGGCGTCTTCGGTTGTTCCGGGAATGTCGGCAATGTGCCTCCCAAGGCAGCGACCATCGGACCGCGCGACGTTCTGCATGCCAGGAAACGGGTTGAAAACCACGGGCTGACCACGATGGGAACCTTCTCTTCCTGGCAACGCATGACGTCGCGGTTGATCACGCACGGTCCCGTCACTCCGATGGTGCCCGGTTCCATCTACCAGTTGCTGCCCTGCACCATCTTTATCGATCCAGCCATTGCGCAACCGATCGAATGTCTGGAACTTACCGGGTATTGATCCGGGGCGACGACATCGCAACTCATGTTCACTTGGAGACAACCCCATGAACGACAAGATTGCTTCACCATCCGATGAAACCGGCAATCCTCCAGCCGATGGCGAAACCCGCGAACAATGGCAGATTGCCGTCATCGGTCTGCCCAACTCGGGCAAAAGCACGTTTCTGGCGCGTCTTTACGGCGCCAACATCGGGAATGCAACGGATTCAACGGATGACCTTTTCGCGCTTTCGTTCCCTCCGACCAGCGATCCGGAGGAAAACGAAGCCCGAGCCAAATACAAGGAACGCTGGAAATGGATTTGCTCGAATTTCGAGCGAAAACATGAAACGATCGACAACGCCGGTCTCTGTTTCAATATCGCCGGCCCCGGTCTATCAAAAGATATTAAGGTTTTTGCCAGGGCGTTGCCGGCCGAAACCTTCCAACTACCGGACAATCTTCATTCCGGATCCATCGCACCTGACACGCTTGAACAATATCGAAATGCGTGCCGCCGCAAGCACCGGCATCTACATGGCGCCGTCATCCTGATCGACAGCGCCCGGGCAGGCGACCCGGAAAGTACGGCTCTGGTCAAATCCATGTTGGATTTCCTGCCCACTCGAAACCAACACCGGAAACCCGTGTTCAAACTGGTTGTTTTCACAAAAGCCGCCGCGATAACCGGAGCGCATGACCTTCGCGAGACCATTCAAAATCTGGAAACGCAATGGCGCGGTCAGGGACAACGCTGGCTTCGCGTCGTCGCATGCGAAGCAATCAGGGACTTGCGTAAAACGACTGGATCGGATGGCCGGGTTCACGGAACCCTGCCGCAACCCGGAAAACCGGACAGCGCTGCCGGGATTCCGGAATGGATCCGTACGCCGTCATCGGCGATGCTTGAGTTCCCTCGCATGCTGACGGCGTTCAACCAATATTGCCGCCGACACAAAAGAATAGCCGCCGCCGCCGTCATGGCCGTGCTGGCCGGACTCTGGGGAGCGCATGGGTACCGCCACGACGGGCGGACGTTCCGCGCCGCCATCGACGCACCGCCGGCGCAACGGGCCATCGCCCTGGAAACCTACATCACGACATTCGGCGGTAGCTTGCGCAACATGTTATACCCGTTCCGACATCGCATTGAACCGGCCATCTTGCAATGGAACGCGTCCTATTTCGATGAATACATGGCCCATTTGGATCTCGAAACGAGAATCGCCGAGCTGGACAACGTACAAGACCGGAAGATTTGGCGGCATCATCAGAGCGAACTGTATGAGAGCGCCGTTGCCGACACACTGGCCGCCATGCGGGAGCAGGAAACGTATTTCGATCGCGTCATCAACGAATGGAAACAGGATGCATACCAAGCGGAAAACCCCGACAGCGTAATCGAAAGTCGCACATTTGTCTTTACCAGAATGCCGTCCATGATCGATCGGGCCGAGAACCGGCGGCGCGAATTAAGCGACGATTACGACCGCACACGCCGGCAGACCCAGGCATTCAGCGCGACGGCCAATCGCTGGCAAGATGCCACCGAGCGGCTGATCCTCGAACTCGAGACCATGGCCAGGCAACCGCCTTTGTTATTCCGTAATTTACGCGAAACACGCGCCGCGGACCTGCGGAATCTGGCAAATACCGTCGACTTCAGCGGCAGGGAACATGCGCCCTTCCAATTCAAACGATTGCTCAACGCCCTTGATTCGGCTATTGCCTCGCACATCGGAACGGACCGCCATGAAAGGCGACAGGTTCGCGAACTTCGCCGCGACATGCAAGACATCATCATCGGCCTTCAGCAGCGCAGCGAGTCCCTGTATTCAAAATTCAACCAAGCCCGTTACTGGATCGAGAAAAAAGGGTACGCCGACCAAGCCGTAGACATTCTCAGGGACTTGCCGGAAAGCGCCGACTGGCGTAAGCGTCAAACCGAATGGGACCGGAAACTGAGTATTTCGGAGCAAAGTTACAACGAAATGACGGCACGTGAACAGGCGGCCGATGACGATCCGATAAAACAACACGACATAGTGCGTGAATTCGCCGATTCCCGGGATGCGGAAATCGCTCCCGACCATCGACATCTCGGCGTCGAACGGGCCGCGGTGTTGCAGATGCAAATTGAGGAATTGCAAAACGCATGGGAACAAGTTGAAACGGCATTTATCGAATTCTCGGACGACGCGACACTATGGCTGCGCGTCATGGAAGCAATACACGACTACGACCGGCTTTTATTTGCTCAAAACCGGAAACGGATTCAGGACCATGCCAACCGATTTTCCGAAATCCGTCAACGTGTCGATGCCGAGCGGCTGCGCGTCGCCAGTTTACTTGCGGCGCACCAGCAATTATTGCCGGATATGCGTCATCATGATTCGGAACGGCGGAAAACGGTTCGCCGGCAGCTTGCCGATGTTTTACAACAACTCGACGCAAGCTACGAACGGGAAAACAACCGGCAGCGGATTGACGATTGGTTAACCGATATCCGGGGTTTCGTGGCAGCGATCAACGAACAGACTTCAACCGATGCGGAATTTGCCGAAGCATTGGACGCATTGCGTCTCGTTGCGGAAACGGCCGAAATTTTCCAAACGACCGAACAGAAATCTCAATGGTCTCTCGCAATGACGGGAAAAATTCAAACCCTATGGGCGGACAAACACTGGAACAACGCCAAACGGGATGCGGACGACGACGCGCGCCGGCAGCGGTTCCCGGTTTCCGTCGAAAGACTGCGCCGGTATCGTGACCAGCGTGAGACGCCTTACGAAATATACGAACACTATGCGGACCTTGAAATTGAACGCCACACGGACACATGGTCGCACGTTCTGGAAGACGCTATACGCGGATTGATCGAGCCGTCGTTCAGTCAACGCGAGGATTATACGGAACGACTGGCGCAAATAGATCATTGGCTTGATGAATTTCAATCCATAAGCGATGCGCCGGCAACCCTTCGCGACAGGCAACAAACGGCACACGAAACCTTGAAGGAAATGCTTTTTTCATGGCACACCGAACGCATCGACACACTGCTGAACGCCTTGCCCGAGCATTCCGGCGGCCACCGCATTCTGACCACCTGGGATCAAATCGAAACATTACGAGACCTTTTTGACGATCTCAAGGACGACCCGGTAATTCAGGCGTTCGATCAATCGGCAAAAACGAAATGCATACGGTCCATCGAACGGCTGGACCGGCTTTATCGACGCCGGATTTTCACGATTACCTTCTCCGATATGCGAGTGGTAATGCCGAATGACGCCGCTTACTGGACGCGGAATAAGTTTCCGCAACCGGCATTGCGCCTGCTCGTCGCGGAGCAACCGCTTTGGCATGTTCAACTCGAAAAACACGAGCAGGACAATACCGCCTTGGATTCGCAGAACCGAACCCGTCTTTACCGAGTGGTTGAAGAACAGGAAAGCGCACAGTATATCGTGACGGGCACGGATTGGACCCCCCAACGGGACACCATCAGATACGAAAAGGATTACGCCATCGATTTGACGGTTCAAGTCGCTCGACAGACAGGCTCACCTTTACGCTTACCGCTGGTTACCCCGGCAAACACACCCGGCTATTTGCTGGCGAACATACAGCATACCGCCGCGACCGATCTAAAATATCGCCCGCTGGCGCGTCGCGCCAGAACCATGCGTGTGGTCGTCGAAACAACCGTCCAAGCCACTGGATTGGATGCGTTCATGGTACCACCCCTTTTCGAACAGTGGTAGCCGATAATCACACGCTTTTCGTATTCGCAAATATTAACGCAAGGAGCAACCTATTGTATGAGCACGGACGTAAGAAAAGTCGCTTTTTTAACCGCCGGCGGGCTGGCGCCCTGCCTGAGTTCAGCGTTGGGATACTTGATCGAACGTTACCACACGATGGCGCCCTACGTGGAACAAATCGCCTATATCAACGGTTACGCCGGTCTGCTAAAAGGCGATTCCCTGTCGGTAACCAGCGAGGTGCGAGAGAATTGCGCCGTGCTACAGGATTTCGGCGGCAGCCCGATCGGTAACAGTCGGGTAAAGCTCACCAACGTCAAGGACTGTGTTAAACGTGGTCTGGTCGCCGACGGGCAGGACCCATTGCATGCCGCCGCCGAACAATTGACCAGTGACGGTGTCGATGTGCTGCATACCATTGGCGGAGACGACACCAATACGGCCGCCGCCGACCTGGCGGCATTCCTGAAGTCCAACGACTACCAGTTGACGGTGGTTGGATTGCCCAAGACCATTGACAACGATGTCTACCCGATTCGCCAGAGTCTGGGCGCATGGACCGCCGCGGAACAGGGCGCACGCTTTTTCGAGAACGTCGTTTCTGAAAACAATGCCAATCCCCAAATGCTGATCGTGCATGAGATCATGGGTCGTAACTGCGGGTGGCTGACGGCCGAAACCGCACGGATATATCGCGATCGGCTGGCGACAATGAGCTATTTACCCGAAATCGGACTTGGCCGCGAACGCCGTGATATCCATGGCATTTATCTTCCCGAAATGAAATTCGATATTGCCGCCGAAGCCGAACGGTTGCGGCATACCATGGCGCAACATGATTGCGTGAATTTGTTTATCAGCGAAGGCGCGGGCGTCAAAACGATTCTCGACGAGATGATCGCCCGCGGCGAGAAGGTTACCCTCGACCCATTCGGTCATCCACGGTTGGACCAGGTAAATCCAGGTCAGTGGTTCGGCCAACGTTTTGCCGATATGTTGGGCGCGGAGAAAACACTGGTACAGAAGAGCGGTTATTTCGCGCGATCGGCTCCCGCCAACGACCGCGACCGCGACCTGATCGAGCGCTGCGCGCATTTGGCGGTCGATTGCGCCCTGCGACGCGAATCCGGCGTGGTCGGCGAGGATGACGACTGTAACGATGGAACCCTTTCACTGATCGCGTTCGATCGAATCAAGGGCGGTAAACCCTTCGATCCCAACCAAACCTGGTTTCAGAACTTGCTGCGGGATATCGGGCAAACGGTATTTATGAAGCAGAGTACTTAGTGCCTTATTCAAGCATGGTTGCGTAAAAAAACAAGAAAATGACGCGGAGCCATGGATGGTGTCGGGCAAGAGGTCAGAGGTCGGAGGTCAGAGGTCAGCAAAGAAAAATCTGACCT
>PWZG01000163.1 GCA_003567575.1 PVC group bacterium
ATCCGGACGACTTGGATCGCGCCATTCTGCGTGACGAGGAACTCAAGACGCTTACCGCACTGCTCGATGCATCGGACCGGCGGCCGGTACTTCTACTGGGTCCGCGACAGTCCGGGAAAACCACGTTGATTCACGAATATGTCCATCGTAAGGTTGGGGAAAACCGGGGGCGGTTTTCCTTAAACCGTAATGTCTGGCATCTTTCCCCGCAACGCCTCATCTCGGGCATGTCCGTCGTGGGACAATGGGAAAACCGGGTGCTGGCCATTATGAAAGAGGCAAAACGGCGCGATCATATCCTGTATTTCGATGATTTACTCGGTCTGTACTTGGCAGGCGTCTGTTCGAGCAGTAGCCTGAGTGTGGCGCAGGTGCTCAAACCTCATGTGGAGGGTCATGAATTCAGGTTGCTGGCGGAATGCACGCCGGAAGCCTTCCGGGTGCTCCAGGAGCGGGACCGGGGATTTGCCGACCTGTTTCATATAATCCGGGTTCGTGAAACCACGCGCGCGGAAACTTTGCGAATCATGATTGCCGCCATCCGTCAATACGAGGAGCGCAACCATTGCCGTTTCAGCCTGGATGCCTTGCCCACGATCATGGATTTGCAGGGACGCTATGTGCACGACACCGCGTTCCCGGGCAAGGCGGCCTCGTTTGCGCGAAGACTGGCACTCAAACAGCGCAACAACAAGGTGGATCGTTCCCATGTACTGGAGGAATTCCATGCCATCAGCGGTCTTTCGGTCGCGTTTATGGATGGACAGAAGAAGTTGGAACGAAGCGTGATCGAAGAAGGAATCCGGGAAAATGTTATCGGACAAGATGCGGCGGTACAAACCTTGACGGATGCCATTTGCAGAGCCAAGGCGCGGCTGAACGATCCGGAGCAACCGCTCGGGGCGTTTCTTTTCGTTGGTCCGACGGGAGTGGGCAAGACGCAGTGCGCCAAGGCGGTGGCAACGTATCTGTTCGGCGAAGCCGAGCGACTGGTACGGTTCGACATGAACGAGTTCAGCGATGCCGAATCAGCGGCGCGCCTGGTCGGAACCTTTCTGGAACCTGAAGGACTGCTCACCAGTGCTATCCGGCGTCGGCCTTTCTGTGTGCTGCTGCTGGATGAAATCGAAAAGGCACACC
Organism: PVC group bacterium; assembly: GCA_003567575.1. GTDB lineage: Bacteria > Verrucomicrobiota > Kiritimatiellia > CAIKKV01 > PXCX01 > PXCX01. The sequence continues at coordinate 1,141 of PWZG01000163.1, forward strand.
CCGATGTTTTCGATCTCCTGCTACAAGTGCTTGGCGAGGGACGCTTGACGGACGCGTTGGGACGAACCGCCGATTTTCGCAATGCGCTGATTATCCTCACTTCGAACCTGGGCGCTCACGAGGTACGCTCGCAACTGGGGTTCCAGGATGGCGACCGTTCCGAGGACACCGTTTACCTTGACGCGGCCAAAAAGTTTTTCCGTCCCGAGTTTTTCAACCGTCTCGATCAGGTGGTTCCTTTCGCTCCGCTTACACGCGAAGAGATCGTGAGAATTGCCGATCGGCTGCTCAGCGAGCTGATCCTTCGCCATGGCTTGCGCCAAAGAAAGTGTGCATTGCAGGTGGACGAGTCGGCCATGAACCGCATGGTGGATGCCGGATATCATCCCCGACTGGGGGCAAGAGCGCTCAAGCGGATTATCGAGCAGCAGCTTGCGCAGCCGGTGGCGACCTGTCTGGCGGCGCTTCCGCCGGGAGCGCCGACGGTTATTACCGCCTACGCGGCGCCAATCGGAATCGCAACCGTAACACAGGGCCTGGTAAATGAGGAACCCTTGCCGCAATCGGCAATCCTGTCGCAATCGCCTGATGCGATCTTGTCGGATGTTGAAACGTTCCTCGGTCGTGCAATCAACGCCGCTGAAGCATTGAAGCCGACAACGCCTATGACGACCGGACAAATGCTTCCAGAACACTTTACCTACCTGGCAGTGGTCGAACAGTTGCGTCATGTGGAAAGGCTCCGCAAACGCATGGCCGATCGCCTTGACCGCCCCAAACAGATCGGTCTTCCCAGCTCGGCTTCGCACCGAATGCGGCCACGCGGCAGATGGATGGCCTTGTTTCAGGAATGGGGTAGTAGAGGTTCTGCGATAAAGGAGTTGTTGGCTGCCGAGAGCGCGGAGGACGCCATCAGGAATCTGATTGAACAGTCCGCCGTCGAAACAGACCCGATCCTGGAAGAAACACGTATGCTGGTCGGCGAATGCGCCTTGTTGGATGCCATACTGCGCGATCCGGTGTCGGAACGGGTGTTGTTGAGTTACCATGCCAGCGATGGGCGGCAGGGTCGTTTATGCAAGATTCTGCAGCAGTTCTACGAGTCGCTGGTATCGCATCTTCAGACCTACCAACTCGAAGATATGGGCCCTATAGGAAATGGCGGATGGGTTGTCAGCGGTCCCGGCGCATCGGAACTCCTGCGAAACGAAGCTGGAACCCAGATGCTGATGATCGACGACCAGTTCATCGTGGCCGATCTCAAAGTCATACCGTTGAACGTATTTGAAAGCGACGCGGAAAGACTGCGCACTGAAGCTGTAAAACGGCGCGAGTGGATCGGCAACCTGGCGACCGGCGTTGCCAAACCGGAAGACGATCCCTATCGCTGCGGTCCGGTTCTGCGAATGTTTCAAGGAAAACAATCAGCGGTGGATTTTCGTGCTGGTCTTGTGGCCAGGGATTGGATGCAGGGAAACGCAGCGCGGGGAATGGTGCTGGGCGCCTTGCCGTTGCCGCCGGAGTTGTGTGGGGGAGGAAGCCATGATTGATGTTGCAAGATGTGTGACGCATGTCGGCCCGACGTGCGCCTCTGGGTATGCGGGCCGCTGGGTGCCGAGGTCGGGCCGACCTCGGCCACAAAGAGCATGAATATATACTACGAAGGATACGGATGGAGCAAAATGTGGCGCATGTCGGCCCGACGTGCGCCTCCGGGATGCCGGCCGCTGGGAGCCGAGGTCGGGCCGACCTCGGCCACAAAGAGCATGAAAGCTAAGCGATAGGAAATAGGGTCATGGCAAAAAACTATCGTTATCCGGTGTTGGTTTCGGAGAGTCACGAGGGACTCTTCACCGCAATGCTGCTTGAAGAAGGGCATCCCGTTGCGGTCGGGGTGACGTCCGATGAGGTCTTGTTGCAATTGAAGGAATACATGGATTGGAAGTTGGCGAGTGAACCTTGGCGAAGCGAACCTGACTTTCTGGAGCCCAAGATAATCAATATTCGTGTCCAACTTCAGCCGGAATACCGTATCAAGGACAAGGTATTCCCCTGTTCCGAACAGATTACCCTGCCAATCCCCTGTGTCCACGGACGGAAAGCCGGGGGAATGTTCATTGGACTTTTGCCGACCCTGGATGTCCACTTTGAATATTATGAATCAGACGCTCTCAGAAGTCTCGCTCTGCATTTCGCCCAGACCAAGCTCGCGGGAAAGACACCGCTGGAACTGACCACGTTCCTGCCGGTCAAGTCACGACGCCTTGAGGAAATTCTTGTTCGCATCAAGCCGCAAGACAAATCACGCCATACCAAGGCGTGGCATGAGGATACCGAGATCGAAAATCTTGCCGGCGCGGCTGAGCCTCTCAGCGCCGCCGACGTACGTGGAAAGTATATGCGCGCCTGCCGGCGAGAAAAGGAAATGAACGATCTGCAGTCGCGACTTTGTACCCAGCGTGCCAATGTTCTGCTGGTCGGGGATCCCGGGGTCGGCAAAACCACGATCCTGACGGAAGTCGCGCGCCGGTTTGAACGGGAAGCCCGACAACAGAAACGCCGGAATCCTTACCGCATCTGGCTTACCAGCGCGCATCGTATTATTGCCGGCATGCGTTATCTTGGTCAGTGGGAAGAACGCTGCGAGGTAATCATCAGCGAACTATCCGAAATCGAGGGAACGTTGTGCGTGGATAACCTCCTCGACCTGGTCCGCACCGGTGGCCAGGGGCCTTTGGACAGTGTTGCAGCGTTTCTGACGCCGTATATGCGCAAAGGCGAACTGACCATGGTGGCTGAAACTACGCCGGCGGAACTGGATGTATGCCGTCGGCTCCTGCCGGGATTCGCGGACCAGTTCCAGGTGCTCAAGGTTGAGCCTTTCGCCGAGAAGGATGCCAAGGCGGTTCTGAGTGAGATGTCCGATATCATTTCGCGGAACCTGCATTTGACTCCGGAACCAGGCGTGCCGGAACTGGTTTACCAGCTTTTCGCCCGGTTCTCCCCCTACACCGCCTTTCCCGGCCAAGCTGTGACGTTCCTGGTCAACACTTATGAAAAGGCACAGGAAATGTGGCGCATGTCGGCCCGACGTGCGCCTCCGGGGGATGCCGAGGTCGGGCCGACCTCGGCCACAAAGAGCCTGGATACCAACAAAGAGGAGCATGTCCAGGCGACCTCGGCCACACAGCAACTGGAAAGCAATCAGGTAACGAAGGACATGGTTCTCGATGCCTTTGCCCGGAAGTCGGGTCTGCCTGCAATGTTTCTGCGGGACGAGATAACGCTCCAGCGGTCGGATGTTCTCGATTTCTTCAAGGCCCGTATCATCGGACAGGATCGCGCGTGCGGGATGGCGGCCGACGTGGTCACACGATTCAAGGCCGGAATGAACGATCCCGGTCGCCCGGTCAGCGTGCTGATTTTCTGCGGGCCAACAGGCGTGGGGAAGACTGCGCTAGCGCGCGCTTTGAGCGACTATTTCTTCGGGCATGGCGATGAATCCGACCGGTTGATTCGCTTGGACATGAGCGAGTACGGCGGATATGACGGCGCCGCACGGCTGGTCAGCGCCGCAGATGGCGGTCCGAGCGATTTCA
>PWZG01000238.1 GCA_003567575.1 PVC group bacterium
GACATCGCGGCGCTGCAACACCACATTCGGGACGGCTGGCCCCTGGCGACCTGACGGGTCCGTGCCACGTTGCCGGTGCACGTCAGCGTCACGGCGACCCTGGCGATGGCCGCCGTGGCGCTCTGCGCCGCCGTCGCGGCCTGGCTCGGAGCCTTCGTCGCGGGCACGGTGCTGGCGCCAGGCGGAGCGCTGTCGTACGCACAGCGCTTGAACGCTCTCGGTTTCGACGTGCATGCCGATCCAGCCAACCCGCGCACGCTTCACGCGGAGCTGCGTGGGCATGCCGTTCGCCTCGTGTTCGACTCCCAGGAAGGCGGAGGAATCCGGACTTACATCGGCAGCTGAAGGCGCCGAGCGCGTAGCGTCCACCTCGTGCTGCTTCGTCATGCTTGAGCTGGACCGCCCAGGCACGTGAGAGCCCCGCCCGGGACGGGGCTCTCACGTGTCGACGGGGCCTCGTGTCGACGCGATGACGCCCCCGACGAGCGGGCAGGGCAACGGGCTGCTCGGGAAGCCTCCGACTCCTCCTGAGCCCTGTAGACTAGCTGGCGAACCGCTGGCGCAGCAGCCGTCCGACGCGACCCGAAGCACCCTCGTTGGCGTAGCGATGGACACTGCCCCACACACGTACGCCCATCCGCGCCGGGATGGCGGAATGGTAGACGCAGCAGACTTAAAATCTGCAGGCCGCGAGGCCATGCGGGTTCGAGTCCCGCTCCCGGCACCACGACCAGGACGGCGATTCTACCCACCACAGGGAAGCACCCCGACCAGTGGGTCGGGGTGCTCATGTGCGAACCGTGTGCGAGGGTTAGGCTGTCTCAAGCGTAATGGAGCGTACTTGCTAGTCGTGACGCCGCGTGATATAAGTGACAACTACGGCGCAGCGCATGTCTTCCGGCCCACGGCGGGTATGCGCAATGTGCCGTACTTCTTTTTCTAGACGCCCTTCGGATACGCTTCTGGCTTGGGGTAGATTGTGAAGCCGCCGCCCGGCACCTTGTGCGTCCTCCAGTTGAGGGCCATGCAAGCCGAAGTCGGCTCCCAAACGTAGTGAATTCCGACAGGCGCCGAACCGCTCATGCAAGCCGCAGCGGAGGAATAGGCCACGATATCGGGTAACTGCAGCAGTTCCCTATCAACAACACTCAAGTGCGCATTGACCCACACGGGCTTATCCAGCAGCAACTCGAAGTTCGGCTTCGTCGTCAACTGCCGCGACAGGGCGTCCCGGACGTGATGAAACATACCCTTGCGAAACGACGACTCGTGTCCCGTCTGCTCGTCAGCTACGATTACGGCTCCTTCAGACGGCCCGAGTATCTGTTCGACTAGCAACGCAAGCCGCTGCTGCAAGAAGGTGTAAGCAATGGCAACGGGTTGAAACGCGTTCTCACGTGTCACTAGAGCACGCTTGTCGATGGCGATGACATAGATGATCGGCCTGTATTTGCGGAACGCCCACCCCAGATCACGGCAGAGCCATCGCATCGACTTCTTGTTCAGCGTCCGGAACCCTGAGGGGCGCAGCGGTGGCGCGCCCCTTTCGAGCCGCTCCATTCCCTGCCTCAGGTCCCTGCCCTTGATCTCGGTGTCCTTCCACGGTCGCTGCTCCCAATCTGGGCAAGCGCGTGCCTTCGTGACCCTGAGTTGCTCCGCCAGGGTCGATCGACTGTGGGCAGGGATGCCTACTGCGGCGAGTATGAACCATTCAGGGACGCCCTGCTTGAGGGTTGGACTCGCTGCAGTCTGGTCGACTTGCATGACATCGTTACCGTACTCGTCGACGTAGAAGAGCCACACGTCAACCCCCCATCGTGGCGAATCAGAGTGCGGCGATCGTAACATCCGTGAGAACAGAACAGACACCGGCTGGAGTCTGGCATGAAGCCTCGCGGACACTCGACTAGTACTAACTTGCAGAAGTTAGGGATACTTGGTAGTGTCTTGTTGGCCCGTGTTGGGATGGCCAGGGAGGCGCGATGCGTGAGGCGACGGTGGTGGTGTTGACGGCCGAGGAGGAGGAGACGCTATCTGGCTGGCTGCGGGCGTCGACCACGGAGCAGCGGTATGTGGAGCGGGCGAAGATCGTGCTGGCGGCAGCGAAGGGGGAGGGCACCAGGGCGATTGCGCGCCGCTTGGGACTGCGCCCGGCGACGGTGAGCAAGTGGCGGACGCGCTTCGCGAAGGAGGGCGTGGCGGGCTTGCTCGATCAGCCGCGCGCGGGCAGGCCGGCCGTGTACGGCGAGGAGGTCGAGGCGCGCATCTTGGCCAGGCTCGATGAGCCGCCGCCGGCGGGTTACCAGACCTGGAACGGACGCTTGTTGGCCGAGGCGCTCGGTGATGTCTCTGCGCATCAGGTGTGGCGGGTGTTGCGGCTGCGCGGCATTCAGCTGCAGCGGCGGCGCAGCTGGTGCATCAGCACCGATCCCGAGTTCGCGCCGAAGGCGGCCGACATCGTCGGGCTGTACTTGAGCCCGCCCGAGAACGCGATCGTCTTGTGCGTGGACGAGAAGCCGCACATCCAGGCGCTGGAGAGGGCCCAGGGCTACCTGCGGTTGCCTGACGGTCGGGCGCTGAGCGGCTACGCGCACGAGTACAAGCGCCACGGGACGAGTACGCTCTTCGCCGCGCTCGACATCGCCACCGGGCAGGTCAAGGCCGGTCACTACCAGCGTAGGAGACGCAAGGAGTTCCTCGACTTCATGAACGAGGTCATCAGCGACTACCCGCCCGAGCAGGAGATCCACGTGATCTTGGACAACCTCAACACCCACAAGCCCAAGCGTGATCAGTGGCTCGCGCGGCACAAGAACGTGCACTTCCACTTCACCCCGACCCACGCCAGCTGGCTCAACCAGATCGAGATCTGGTTCAGCATCATGACCAGAGTGGCCCTCAAGGGCGGCAGCTTCACCTCCCCCCGGCAGGTTCGCGACGCCATCGACGCCTTCATCGCCGCCCACAACCCCCAGGCGGCAGCGTTCGAGTGGCGCAAGGCCGTGGTCTACCAGGGACACCTCGAGAAGTGTTACTCCGACTTATGCAAGTAGGTACTAGCGTGACATGGCAGTCGGTTGCGAAGGGTTGCGCTGCACGGAAGTGTGCCGAGAGCATGCCGGCCGAGATGAGTCGTTGCCCTGTCACTGCCTCGCATCCGGTGACAGCCGGGCGGCCGCGTCTGCGAGTTCCGTGTAGTGCAGAAGTTGAACGTTAGCTGACCTCGCCAGCTCCTGAGCCGCCCGCGAGTAGGTGGCGTTGGACACCACAATCGCGACATCTGCTCCCTTGTGCGCACGCCCTGCAACTATCTCTTGCACTGCCTTGTTGCCGACCGCAGAAGAGTAGAGCTTACATTGAATCACGAGAGTGGTGGTGCCCTTACGCGCAACGACATCGACACCTTGGTCGCCCGATGCGCTGGTGGTACTGGCTTGCCAGCCGAGACGGCAGAGAATCTCGACGCAGAATGCCTCGAGGTCTCGCGGGGCAGAAAACCTGTGTGGGCCCTTTGGCGCCTCGGCATTCTCGGCCGCGTACTTGTCGATTGCTGCGTCAATCAGCGGCGCAACCACCTCGAGAGTGTACTCCGTATGCACCTGCTTCTTGATGTTCGGCAGTAGCACGTTGTCTCGGAAGTAGCCGACTTCCTTAAGCCATTCGTTAACGAAGACGTTGCCGTAGTCGTCGCTTCTAACCTTCTGCAGTCGCTTACGGTGCAGAGCTCGAACGTGCGCGGCAATGAGTTCCTCCACCTTCTTCCGCTGGCGCATCTTCTGCGTTTGGGACACAACGAGCCAGACAATAAATGAGATGGCCAGGAGGGCCAAGCCAGCGTCAGTCATCGCGCTAGCTGCTACGAGCGCGAGTGCCACTGCACCGATCCAAAGGCATCCCGTCTGCCAACGTGGCGGAAGCGACTCCTCCTCCTTCTTCTTCTTCTTCAGCTTCGCAGTGGATTTTGGCAAGGGGCGTCTAGTCCCTTCACGGCAATCAACGAGCACGGCTCGCACGTTGCCCTAGAGCCGTCCTTTGGACTGCGAAACCAGCCTACTACGCGAGCCCACTGTTGCATTGACCTTGGACCGCGCGGAGGAGTTCGGTGACCTGCTCGACGGTATGCGCCTGCTGCTCGACGCGCCGGCTCTTCCGTTGCCGTGTGCGAATCGTGTGCGAACCAGAGAAGAACGGGCGCATATCGAGCGACACATAGAGCCACGGCCGATCGCGGTAGTCACGTTCTGGACGGCACACAAGGACAGCGAAAAGCATGAGGCGATACTCGCTCCAAGAGACTTAAAATCTGCCGCCCCCAGGGCCATGCGGGTTCGAGTCCCGCTCCCGGCACCAGCGGCGCCCGCACGAGCCCCGGTCGCAACGTACGGTTGCGTTCGAGCCGCGCGGTGACGCGTGCTACCCTCGAACCCCGAGCGGTTCACACCTTCACCATCCACCCGGGGCTGCTGGCGAGGCCGTCGTGGCTCACGCCAGCCTACGCTCCGTGGACCGCAGGGGTCGGAGGTAGCGCGATGGCGAATCGCGATCTCGACAGGGCGCTGGCGTCGCTGCGCGGTGACCTGCAGCGGATCCAGAAGGACCTCGGGAAGCTGGCCAAAGACGGCGGCAAGGTCGCCAAGCAGGCGGGAGCGACGGCACACGAGGCGAGAGACGCCGCGCTCCGCACGCTCGAATCCGAGGCACGTGCGGTGCTCGACGCTGTGAAGGACGTAGGGTCGAGC
>PWZG01000281.1 GCA_003567575.1 PVC group bacterium
AGGGTGGCGGTTAAATGTGCGATTAAGTGTGTACTCATGGGTCTCGGATACCCTTACCCGACCCGCTTAACCGCTCTCTATTACCCGAAATATCCCGCTACCGAATAGTCTTACCCGCCTTGCCCGAAAAACACACATTTTACCATGCCCTCAGACATTCTCGCTCGCATCGGTCCATTCTTTACCCACCGATTCCGCGGAGGATCCAAGAAGACCAGCCCCTTATGGCATGACTTCAGGTTCCAGCAGCCATTTCTTGCATCGTGGCGCAAGACCTGCTATAGTCATCGTTCTTAAGTGTCGGCCGCGATAGACGTTTTATGAAAGCGACGTGATCAGGATGGGTGGTGAACCGGTGTTGTGGGGAAGATATATCTGGGTGCCCGTGATCTGGCTGGTGACGAGTTTTGCCGCCGCGGAACCGTCTTTTACCGCCGATCAGAGCCACGGCCACGGCCGCACGCAGCGCTTGCAGTGGCGTGTCGGCGGCGTTTACCGCGCCGGAATGAAGGTGTCGGCCTCCGGTTCTTCGCTCACACAACAACAGCCGGCAACATTGATCAGACCGCACCGGCGCGGCGGTTACGTTCTCGTTGGTGAACCTGCGCCCGTCGGCCCGAATCCCGATGATATCAATCAATTCGGCGACCGCGATTTCGACGACGGGTTTGTGTACCGCGACGCCCTCACCGGTATCGGCGATAGCTTTACGGTGAACTGGGGATACCGGAATTCCGAACAATACGATCCGCTTTCGAAAACCTTTACGTTCCACCGCGAATCGGCGCAGCGGAATATGCATACCGCTGAAGGCCGCCTGATGACGCGCACTGTTCAAACGGATACCGACGAGGATACGGCAATGGAAAAGCGGTTCGGAAGCGCCGGCATGGCGCTTGAACTCGGATTGACGCTTAGGCAACGGCCGGCGACGGAAACCGAATTGACGGCCGGCTTGCGTTACTTTCCGGGTATCAACCAATCCCTGACGGATACGACGTTCCGGCAAACGGTAACCGACCGCGAATACGCTACGCGCAATACGATGGCGGTCTTGGATCGCGTAACCGATACGTATACTTTTGATTATCCGAACCAGCAGTGGCATCCGGATCCGCCAAATGCACCCTACGACGGATCGGGCGCCGATCCAATGTGGGATCCATATATCGACAATTTGCCGGCCCAAACGGATCGTCATGTTCAGCGGTCACGCTATTTGTCGCGTAGCGCGCAACCAACGCAGCGGACCGTGTGGCATACCGCGAACCGGGTCGATCTGGATGTCGCCGCCGATCTGTTGCAGGCCGTCGCCGGTCCCCGGTTTGCGCGCCGGCTGGGCAAGCGTGCCCGCGTGCAGGCTACCATCGCGCTGGTGCTCAATTATCTGGAAACCACCGTTGACAGACATGAAGTGTTGGAGGCAACCGGCGTGGACGGACAGCGGAATGTATTGCAGCGCTGGCATGAACGTGAACGGCAAAGCGATTGGTTGTGGGGCGGTCAGGCAAACGTGGGGGCGGATATCGCCCTGGGCGCTTCATGGAGCGCGGGTGTGCGCGCGGGTTATGAATGGATTGATCGCTCCCGGATGACCATAGGACCCAACCGGATCTCGCTGGATTTAAGTAGTACCACGATGGCGGCATTTATCGGCGCCGCCTTTTAGCGCCTTAAACTCACGAAACCGCCATAAAAAACAAGAAAACCGTTAGCCGTTCACTCGCGTGATCTCCCTCTCCCTCTGGGAGAGGGCCGGGTGAGGGTTGGCGAAGACATTAGATGACGGAAAAAGGAATTCAATCTATGGATCGTCTGGCGAGAGGCCGACAAATTCTCGATATCGAAGCGGACGGTATACGTCATGTCCGTTCATTGCTGGATGCACGTTTCACGGCCGCGATCGAACGCTTGCGTCAATGTGTTGAAAACGGCGGCAAAATCGTGCTCACCGGCGTCGGTAAAAACATGCCGATCGCCGAAAAAATCGCGGCAACCTTCTCCAGTACCGGTGCGCCGGCGGTGGTGTTGCATCCGGTACAGGCCTTGCATGGCGACGTCGGTATTATCGCCAATAACGATGTACTGATTGCTTTGAGCTATAGCGGCGCATCCGAAGAAATTCTGACTTTATTACCGCATGCGCGGCGTTGCGGTTGCCACGTGATTGCGTTGACCGGAGAAGCGGACAGTCCGCTGGCGCAATTCAGCGACGGAATGATCGCCGTAACCGTACCCGCCGAAGCGTGCCCGTTCAATTTGGCGCCGACGGCAAGTACCACGGCGACGTTGGCGGTCGGCGATGCACTCGCCATGACATTGTTGGAAGCACGCGGTTTCAAGCGCGAAGACTATGCGCGCTTGCATCCCGGCGGCGCGATCGGACGCCGTTTGCTGCTGCGTGTCAGCGATATAATGCGCTGCGGCGAACGCCTGGCAAAGATCGATCGTTGCGACCTGGTAAAAGACGCCGTACTGGCCATGACCCGGGCACAGGCCGGCGCCGTTGCCGTCGTCGACTCGGATAACCGATTGCTGGGAATATTTACCGATGGCGATTTGCGGCGCCGGTTGACCGACGATCCGCATATTCTGCAGCGGCCCATCGCGGAGGTTATGACCCATGATCCCCTGACGGTCAACGCCAACCAGTTGGCGGTTGACGTGCTGGCCGTATTCGAGCAGCGCAAAATCGATGATTTACCGGTAATCGACGGCGATCATCGACTCGTAGGCGCTATCGATATCCAGGATTTACCCAAACTGAAAATACTGTAAACCGTTTACAAACGTATCCAAACCGACCATCATAAAAGGAGTGTTATGACAACAATGAATCACAGGCGCCATCAACGTTCGCTACGCATCCGTTTTTTTCGAAAGAACACTTTCGTGGCGGGCGCCATCTTGGCTATCCTTGTTTTTATGGCGGCATCGCCGGTTCGGGCGGTCACACTCACACGTGACGGTGAGGCCGTGGCGCGCATTGTTTTGCCGGCCGCAAATGAAGGGGAAGGCGCACAGGAAGATATGGAACTCGCGGCCCGCGAAATAATCGATCATATCGAAAGCATGAGCGGCGTCGTGCTGACTATTGATATTGCCGATGATCCCGCCGGTATCGAGGGTCCGGCGATTGTGTTGGGAAGCCTGGCCGTGGCGTTGGGCGCCGAACCGCAAAAGACGACCGAATCGCTGGAAGGGTTCCGGTTGCTGACGCGCGGCGACTTGCTGCTTGTCGGCGGTCAGAGCGCCACGGCGGTGCGTCATGGCGTTTACGAAATATTGCGCCAATTAGGCTGCGATTGGGTTATGCCCGGTGAAATCGGACGCATCGTGCCGCGCCGTACCAATATTGTCGTTCCTGCGCTGGACGAGTCGCAGGCTCCCGACTTTCTGTTTCGCCGTCTCTGGTACCGCGGTTATCCACAACCGCGCTTGCCGGAAGAACGCGAACGTATGTCGGAGTGGTTGCGCCGCCAGAAGGGCGGTTATTGGCAACATCCCGCCGCCCGCACGGCGGGTCATGCCTGGCCGAATCTGATTCGCCGCCATCAGGCGGAATTCGATGCCGACCCGACCATGCTGGCCCTGGTTCGCGCACCGGACGGTACCATGGTGCGTCGCGGTCCACAGATCGAGGCGACGCATCCTCGGGTCGCCGAATTGTATGTCCAAGAAATTCGCGAGACGTATCGGCGGAATATCGAGGCGGGAGACTGGACCGCGGAAACCGCTGCCGGATTTCCCATCGGTCCGGCTGATGGTCTCGGGTATTCACTCTCGAGCGAAGCCATGAACGCCGGCGCCGGAAGGATGGACCCGATTATCGGCGAACTCGATCGTACCGATGAACTCGTTTTGCTGGGCAACCGAATTCTCGAAGCGCTAACACCGGAATTCCCCAATGTCATGGTCGGCTGTTATTCCTATTCGACGCATGCCGATTATCCCGCACGTTACAAACCACATCCGAACCTTGTACAAATTTTTGCGCCGATCAATTTTTCAAGATTTCACAGTCTGCTTGACCCCAATAGTAAAACCCAGACGTATTATCGCGATGTCGTCCGCCAGTGGGCACGCTTGTCGGAAGAACAAGGTAATCCGCTGATCTATCGCGGTTACAACTGGAACCTGGCCGACAATATGCTGCCGTTTACCAAGGTGCGTATATGGGGTGAGGAACTGCCGTTCTATAAGCAGCATCATATCGTGGGTCTTAACGTCGAGGCCACCAAGAGCTGGTCGATCCTGGCTCCCTCGGACTATGTCTTCATGCGTCTGGCATGGGATGTCTCGCAGGACTGGCGCGAGTTACTCGCGGAATATTGCCGTAACGCCTACGGTAAGGGCGCTGGCCCCATGCTGCGCTATCACCACCGCCTGATCGATACCCAGCACGGCGCCGGGCATGAAGCCGGATCGTACCACGCTTTCCACATGATCTACGATGGGGATTGGGTCGAAACCGCACGCGCGGATATCGCCGAGGCGCTGGACGCCGCGGATACCGATGATGATCGTACCCGAATCGAATTTGTCGCACACAACATCGAGGCGCTGGCGTTGTATCTCGATTATCACCAATCAACACGAGATTTCGATTTCGCCGGCGCCAAAACCGGTTTTGATGCCATGATGGACCACTGGCAGGCCGGGTATGACCGCAACACCGACCTGGTTGCCAATGAGACCCCGCAATACCTGCGACGTTTTATACAGCGCTTTGTCGAACGCGCACTGGATTATTCGTCAGACCCATATCGGATCGTATACGCCATTCCCGATGAGCTGCCGACGATGTTCGATCCGCATACCGTGGGGCATCGCATGCAGTATCAAGACGCCGCCGTCAATGATACCCGCTTTATCCGGACCCGCACCTTTTCATCGACCTGGGACGCGCAGGGGTTGACCGGTATTCGCGACGGCGCCGTCTGGTATCGCGTGGCATTCGAGCTGCCCGCGGACGCGCGGGATGAACCGATCGGCTTGTTCATCGGCAGCGTCGAGGACGAAGCACGCGTTTGGATAAACGGAAAAGTGGTTGGCACATCCGGGCGCGGTTTCAGTCTGCCGTTCCTGTTCGATCTGACCGATGGAATCAATCGCGAAGGCGAAAACCTGCTGGCCATCCAGGTCATACGCAACTCCAAGGCCAACGAAATCGGACTGGGCGGCATTATCCGGCCCAGCTTTATATTCGCCGGTCCCCGGCTCGAAACGCCCGCCCCGCGTCCGCTCGAACTGCGCCGCGTCCTGCCCGGTGGCGAACTGGGCGAGTTGGAGTAAGCGAAACAATAGAGCCTGTCATCCCGAGCGAAGTCGAGGGATATCGTGCTTCACAGGAAGGCGCAGATGCCTCCCTTGGACTTCGCTCAGGGCAGGCTGGCACGGGATGAACATGGTTGTTTCTGGCTATTTGCCGGACAGCACACTAGCGAAGCGAGATTTTTCTTTGAACTTCAACCGTTTATTCGAGGATTATCAGCAAGCGCTTGGATGGGTCGATGATCCGCAACGAGCCGTGCATTTACTCGGGATCGGCGGCGTGGGAATGGCTGGATTGGCGTTGATTTTGTACGCGCGCGGAATTCCCGTGTCGGGATGCGATCTGAATACAAATGCATTGACCCAAATGTTGCGGGATCGCGGCATCGACGTGTCGTGCGGCCACGATCCGGAGCATATAACTCCGGCCATCCACTGGGCGATTCGTAGCGCCGCCGTGCCGGAAGATCACCCTGAAGCGATGCGTGTTCACGAGGCCGGCATCCCGTTGTTCCGGCGCGGCGTTGTCTTGCCGGCGCTGCTACGCGCGCGCCGCTCGATTACCGTCGCCGGGACCCATGGCAAAACTACGACTACCGGATTTGTTGCCCAACTATTTCATGCCGTCGGCCGGCCGGTCGGATTTTGTATCGGCGGCGAAATCCCGGCCTTGGGCAATCGTCCTGCCGCGGAAGGCGAAGATGCCGTCATGGTCGCCGAAGCCGACGAAAGCGATGGGACACTGGCGCTGTATGAAACCGATACCGCCGTCGTTACCAATGTCGATTTCGATCATATGGAGAATTTCGCGGACCACGAAGAATTCGAGGCGTGTTTCCGTCACTTCATCGAGCGTACCCGTCGCTGCCTGATTTATAATCGTGACGATCCCGCGGCAACCCGGCTGGCTGCCGAACGGTCCAATACCGTCTCGTTCGGATTCCATCACGAAGCGGATTACCAGGCCGTGATCACGGAAACCGGACCCGGCCGGATCCGGTTTGCCGTCGCGGTACGCGGTCAATCGGTGGGCGAGATCAATTTGCCGGCGCCCGGCAATCATAATGTCTTGAATGCGATGGCAGCCTTGGCCGCCGTTGTGGAAAACGGGGTGCCGATCGAGATCGCACTGACGGGATTCGAATCGCTCGATCGACCGCGACGCCGGTTCGAAACGATTGCCCTGCATGACGGTTGCCGGATCGTTTCCGATTACGCTCATCATCCCACCGAAATCCGGGCTTTACTGCAAACGGCGTTACGCGAGCAACCCGTCCGCCTCCTGACAGTGTTTCAGCCGCATCGCTATACACGTACCCGCGCTCTTGGCGATGCTTTCCCGGAAGCATTCGAAGGCGCCGATCCGCTCGTCCTACTGCCGGTTTATGCGGCCTCTGAATCGCCGCTTGCCGGCGGAAGCGCCGCCGATCTGTATGCCCGTTTCCGGAAACGGTTGCAACGCCGGATATTACTGGCTGAATCCCTTGATCAAGCCACCAGATGGCTCGAAGCTGAGGCGCGTCACGGCGACTTGATCCTGATCGTAGGCGCCGGCAGCGTCGAGAAGGTCGGGTTGGACCTGGCACAACGCTGGCAACGGCGTCTCGTGCCCAATTCCGATTTCACGGTCGACCGGCGCCGGCGATTGCTGACCGAAACCGGGTTACCGGCCGATCGGGTGATCGGATCCTGGCCGTTGGCGCCGCGGACGACACTCGGCGTCGGCGGCGCCGCGGATTTGGCGGTTCGCGTAGTTTCGGAACAGGAATTGGCGGCGGTGTTGGCGTGGACCGCCGCCAATGATTCACCAGTCCATATTCTCGGCGGCGGCAGTAACCTGCTGGTCAGCGATCTGGGTGTGCGTGGCGTCGTGATCCGGTTGATGGGCGCCGAATTCCGAAGCGTTTCGGTCCAAAAAGATGGGTCCGTCTTGGCCGGCGCCGCCGCGCCGCTGGCGCGGCTGGCAGCGCTGAGCCGGTCAGGCCAGGTTGCCGGGTTCGGGTTTCTTACCGGAATCCCGGGTACCGTCGGCGGTGCGATCCGCGGTAATGCCGGCGCCTGGGGATCGACTATCGGCGATCGCGTCGTTCGCGTTTGCGGAATCGATAATAACGGCCGGCACTGGACGCTGGATCGGGATCGGTTGGATTTCACGTATCGCGATTGCGCGACCTTGCATACGCAAGGCGCGATCACCGGCGCTTGGCTCCAACCCCAACCGTCGTCTCCAGCGGATACCCGGGAATCAGATCTGATGACGGAATACGAGGGGCGCCGCGCCTGGATGCGCGGGAAACGGACGGCCGGATCCGTCTTCCGTAATCCCGAACATGCATTCGCCGGCGCGTTACTCGATGCGGCCGGCTGTAAAGATATGCGAATCGGCGGCGCACGCGTCTGCGCCGAACACGCGAACGTGATCGCCTGCGAACCATCGGCTTGCGCATCGGATGTGCTGGCATTGATGCAATCGATGCAGGCACGCGTTCAACACCATGGCGATGTCGAACTAATCCCGGAAATCATACGATGGATATAGTATCAGTAGCATCCCATAAGGGATGCGGAATGTTGGAATACCGGAATACCGGAATGCTGGAATATTGGGCCTTTTGAATATCTGCTTCCGTCCTCAATCTTCGTAGTTTACACTGTAAGAAAACACTTCACATAAACCACTCGATTATGGTATAAACATCGCCAGGGCAATCGATGGTCGGTTGCCGTAATGATGAGCGGTTACGGACCGCGGGAGGTTGCAATGCCTGTTTTGATTGTTTTACTGGTCGCTCTTGTCGTCGTAGTCTTGGGATTTATCAGTGTTTACAACCGGTTGGTGTCGTTGCGGAACCGCTTTAAAAACGCGTTTGCCCAAATCGATGTTCAATTGAAACGCCGTTATGACCTGATCCCCAACCTGGTGGAAACGGCGAAAGGCTATCTCAAGCATGAACGCGAAACGCTGGAAGAGGTTATCAAGGCGCGTAACCAGGCGCAGACCGCCGATACGCGTGCCGCGGCTAATCCGGGTGATCCCGCCGCCATGAAAGGGTTGATGGGCGCCGAAGCCACGCTGACCGGATCGCTGGGGCGTCTGTTTGCCGTCGTTGAACGCTATCCCGATCTCAAGGCCGATCAAAACATGCGGCAGTTAAGCGAGGAATTGACTTCGACCGAAAACAAGGTCGCTTTCGCCCGCCAGAGTTATAACGATGCCGTGATGGCCTATAATACGGGACGCGAAAAGTTCCCGAACGTTGTGGTCGCCAATATGTTTAATTTCGGCGCCGCCCAGTTGTTCGAGATTGAGCAGCCCGCCGAACGCGAAGCGCCCAAGGTTTCCTTTACCTGACCGTCATGGACTTTTTTGAACATCAGGAACAAGCGCGCCGGCGTACCGGTCTGCTGGTGGTCGGCTACGCGGCGGCCGTATTGCTGACGATTACGGCGGTGTATGCCGTGCTGGTCGTGTTGCTAAGCGACGAGGAAGGCATTACATGGTGGCAAGCGGAAATATTTCTTGGCGTTGCCATGCTGCTGGGACTGCTGATCCTGGGCGGATCGCTGTTCAAAATATCAGCGTTGTCGGCGGGCGGCGCCAAGGTGGCGGCCATGCTGGGCGCACGCGAGGTATCACCCGATACCACCGATCCGGATGAACGGCGCCTGTTGAATGTTGTTGAAGAAATGGCGATTGCATCGGGCGTTTCCACGCCGTCGGTGTATGTGATCGATGAGAACGGGATCAACGCTTTCGCCGCCGGATTCCGCACTTCGGATGCCGTCATCGGCGTCACCAAAGGCTGTTTGCAACAGTTATCCCGCGATGAACTGCAAGGGGTAATCGCCCATGAATACAGTCATATCATCAATGGCGATATGCGGCTTAATATCCGCCTTATCGGGGTGCTGCACGGTCTGTTGATGATCCATTTGCTGGGGATGATCATGCTGCGCATGATGGTGTTCAGCGGCGGCGGCCGGCATCGCCGCCGCTCGTCATCCAGCCGGGGCGGTGGCGACGGCAAGGCTGCCATCGTGATGTTCGTGCTCGGCCTGGCCATGACGATTATCGGATTGATCGGAGTCTTGTTCGGACGCATCATAAAAAGCGCGGTATCAAGACAACGTGAACATCTGGCCGATGCAGCCGCGGTACAGTTTACGCGAAATCCGGCCGGATTGGCAGGCGCACTCAAGAAAATCGGCGGCCTTTCCGATGGATCGCGCGTACGTGATCCGCATGCCGAAGAGTTGAGCCATCTTTTTTTCGCCAATGGCCTGGCAACCTCATGGCTTGGCCTGATGGCCTCGCATCCGCCCCTGAAAGAACGGATTCGCCGCCTCGATCCGGCTTTTGCGGGGCAGACAGGAAGCGCCGCCACCGCACCTGCCGCCGCTTCCCGTCCCGTGACCGCGCAAGCGGCGGCGGACGACATGACCGCCGACGCCATGGGCTTGGCGGGAAAAAGCGAAACGACGGACGCCGCGGCGCCGACAACACACCGGCCGCCACGCGACATAGCGATGCGCCCCGAACAGATCACCGCTTCCATCGGTACGCTGACCGCCGGACGGCTTGAAGCCGCGCGCAATATGTTGGCGGCATTGCCGGCCACATTGCGGCAACGTTTGCATGATACCGACGATGCCGCGGCGGCGGTGTTGGCGTTGTTGTCGTCGGATAAACAGGAAGCCGCCGCTATTCAGCGAAAGACATTGGAAAGGGCAGGGGATGCCTGGCCTTCGCGCGTTGACGAGATGAAAAAAGGGTTGGAAGGTCTGGATTCGTCGTTGCGGCTGGCCGTGGTCGATCTGGCGTTGCCGGCATTGCACCAGTTGACACCGCCACACTATCAACAATTCCGGCAATGGTGCCTGGATTTTGTGGCCGCGGATAAGCAAGTCTCGGTTTTCGAATATGCGTTGTTGGGTATTATCGAACGACATCTGACCGCCCGGTTTACCAAAACCAAGAAACCGGTGGTGCAGTATTACGCGCTCAAACCGTTGATCCCGGATGCCGTCATCTTGCTGGGGGTCTTGGCGCGCTTCGGTAACGAAAACGATCCCGATCAGGCGGCCGAAGTTTTCGCGGCCGGCATAAAAAAAATCGAGCCGACTCTCGATGTCTCTCTGCCATCGGAAACCGAATGTACTCTTTCCGCGTTTGATCATGCGCTGAATCGTTGGCGTCAAGCCGCCATGCCGCTGCGTCAACGACTGTTGCAAGCCGGCGCCGTCTGTGTCACCGCAAATAATCGCGTTACCGTCGATGAAGGAAACTTGCTGCGCGCGGTGGCCGACGCATTCGATGTGCCCATGCCGCCGCTGATTGCTGATGCTGCAATGTGATGGCAAATCGGGTCTGAAGAACCCGGACTGATATTAAGGAGAATAACGATGCTGGATCCCAAAAAAAAATATCGTTTCGAAACTCTCGGCCTGCATGCCGGACAGGAACCGGACGCACAAACTCTTTCTCGTGGCATACCGGTGTATAGAACGTCCTCGTACGTTTTTAAAAACACCCAGCATGCCGCCGACCTTTTCGCCCTCAAGGAAATGGGCAATATATATACCCGGATAATGAATCCGACGCAGGACATGCTCGAACAGCGTGTGGCCGCGCTGGAGGGCGGCGCGGCGGCGCTGGCCATGGCGTCGGGAACATCGGCGATTTTCAATGCGATCATTACCCTGGCGCGGACAGGCGATGAAATCGTATCGGCCAACAATCTATATGGCGGTACGTACACGATGTTCGATGCGATTTTGCCGCAATTCGGGATCAAGACAAAGTTTGTACATCATGACCGGCCGGATGAAATTCACGCGGCCATGACCCCGAAAACACGGGCTTTATTCGTGGAAACGATCGGGAATCCGGCGCTGGAATTCGCCGATCTGAAAAAATTGGCGGAACAGGCACACGAACACGGCGTTCCTCTCATCGTCGATTCCACTTTTACGACACCCTGGTTACTGCGGCCGTTCGAGCACGGCGCCGATATCGTGGTGCATTCTCTAACCAAATGGCTCGGCGGACACGGTGCGGCAATCGGCGGTATAGCCGTCGATTCCGGTCGCTTCGATTGGACCGACGAACGATTCGCCTTGTTCAATGAACCGGATCCTAATTATCACGGAATGCGCTGGGCACACGATCTGGGTGATTTGCAGGCGCTGGCATACATTTTGCGTATGCGAACAGTCCCGTTACGTAATCTTGGCGCCGCGATTTCACCGGATAATGCCTGGATATTCATGCAGGGTATCGAAACCTTGCCGTTACGCATGGCGCGTCATTGCGAGAATGCACAGGCCGTGGCCGCGTATTTGATTAAACACCCGGCAGTGGCCTGGGTTCGCTATCCGGGATTGCCCGACGATCCGTCATATCCCGTGGCATCACGTTATTTGCAGCGCGGTTTCGGAGGAATGGTGGTCTTCGGTATCCGCGGCGGATACGATAACGCCGTCAAGTTTATCGATAATGTAACCCTGTTCTCGCACTTGGCCAACGTGGGTGACGCACGAAGCCTGGTCCTGCATCCGGCCAGTACATCCCATTCGCAAATGAGCGCGGAACAACAGCAGGCCGGCGGATTGAGCGCGGACCTGATCCGCCTGTCAATCGGGCTGGAACATATCGACGATATCCTCGAAGCGCTGGATGCCGCGCTAACCCTTGCAACCAAGTCCTGATTGAAAGCGAAACAAATAGTCGATATTATGGCGATGGCGATGAAGCTGACGTCTTTTCGGGTCGCATTACTGGTAACGATGGCGGGCTTAACGTTCACGGCCAAAGCCGGGATCGACAGCGAAGCCTATTGGCGGGCCACATGGGACGAGATGGGTAATTTGGGGCGTGGTTACGTTGTCTGGGAATCCAATCGCAGCGGCCGCTGGCGGTTGTGGTGTCGCAACCTTGACGGGACGGGCAAACGTCAGCTTACCCCGAATGAGGAAAACCGTGATCACTATGGAACCCACATCTCGCCGGACGGCACGCGGATAGTCTATATCAGCTATCCGCATACCCGCAATGCCTACAATCCCCTGCGCCAAAATGAAACAGCGCAACTGCGGATGATCCATTCCGACGGTACCAACGACCGGGAACTTGTCGACAGTGCCCGCGCCTATTTTGAAAACCGTTGCGCCGTCTGGATCAACGACCGGGAATTGATCTATATCGACGGCGAAGGATACACCTGTTGGATTGATGTGGAGTCGGGCGCCACCCGCCGCCTGACAGCCGCCGCGCACAAGGAATATGGTTGGTTGATCGATCCCACCATGTCCTGGGCCGTCCATGGTCGCCCGGCTTTCTCTCCCTATGATCCCGACAATCAAACCATCGCCGAACAACGAAACCGCGGTGGTTGTCAGCCCTATTTCACCCAGGACGGGGTATGGGGCTTCTGGACCCAGGGCGCCGGGGGTCCAATCAAGCGCATCCACCTGGCCAGCGGCGAGATCTCGGATGTTCTGGTCAAAAATGATCCCCGCCTGCCGCGGCAACGCAGCTATCTGTATTTTCCCATGGTTTCGCCATGCCAACGGATGTTCGCGGTTGGGGCGTCGCCGGATCAGCACGACCATCATCGCTCGGATTACGCGGTATTCGTTTTTCGAATGAACCCGGAAACCCTGGAGGTGACCGGTAAACCCGCACGTTATTCTTTCGATTCAGGGACGGACCGTTATCCAAATGTCTTTCTTGCGGATGACGAATTAGGTACTCACTGCGGTAAAGCCCCGTTCAGTGTGTCGCTGGAATCCGGTACTAAAGCCGATTGGCATTGGGAGTTCGGCGACGGCGCCACGGCAACCGGACCACGCACCAGACACACCTATACCCAGCCGGGTACCTATCGCATCACGGCTCGTCATGGCGACGATATATTAAGCGGAACCGCCGTGATCGAAGAAGCCGTTCCGCCACGCATCCGTCTGCCCGTGATCGCCGATGGACGTGAGGTACGCATGCACTTCAACGAACCGGTATCGATCGACAAGCTGCGGGTACGAATGGAATCCGGCAACCGGATCACAAGCCGGCTACAGGACGAGACGAAAACCCGACTGACCCTCATCTTGCAAAACGAAATCGAAACGAAAGACGTTTGCCTCCTGGAAGGGATCACCGATTTCGCGCAACGACCCAATGCGATGGCGCCGCAACGACTGGAAATAGAACCGCTGACGTGGCCTTCCGATTACACCGGACTGGTTTTCCTGTGGCAGACAGGCGAAACCCCGAATTTGGCGCCGGACCCGCTAACTAACGAGTGGATGGCGCATCCATTGACTGCCCGCGGCAGGGCCACGTTGAACCATAGCTATGCCATGCTCTTGCATGGTGGCGCCTTCGTCGCAAACGAAGAATTCAACCACCGAATCCTTGAGCGGCTCAAGACGACTAATCAATTGACTATCGAAGCCACCATCACCCCTGCCGAAGCCAGTCAGCAAGGGCCCGCGCGCATCCTTACGTTCTCAACGGATACCGGATCGCGGAACTTTACCCTCGGCCAAGGACGGCACAGGGATGCGGGACACCATCTCGTGTTTCGCTTGCGAACGCCTCAGACCGGCAGAAACGCCAGTAATCCCGAGGTGTTGCTGTGCCGGTTGACTGCAGATGAACCGAACCACATCATCGTAACCTACAAGCCGGGGCGTCTCGTTTGCTATCGCAATGGCGAGAAAGTGTTCGATGACGATATCCTCAAAGGCGGGTTCGATAACTGGGAACCACATAACTTCCTGATCGGCAGCGAATACAATGGCGAGCGGGTATGGGAGGGCGAGGTTGAAGGTATTGCCATTTACGACCGCTTTATGGAGGACGAGGAGGCCCGCCTTAACGCGGAACACTGCATGCGCGCCTTTGAGACCCGCACCCGAAACAATCGAGTGACCGTGATCGCTGAATTGTTGAGCCGGTCGGAGTTTCCCACTCTCGAAACCATCTCACCCTATCGTGACGCACTGGTGGTTTACGAATACCGCGTTTCGGAAGTGATGGGCGAAGACCATGGATTAAATAAAGTCGATCCCTTGCGTGTCGTCCATTGGGCGTTGCTCAACGGTGAAACGATGCCGGCACAGGGCTATAGAACCGGTAATTCACGAACGTTGACCCTCGAACCGTTTTCAAGCAACCCCCAGTTGCACGATTTGGTAATGTCCGACACTTTGGAAGACAATTTCGATGCGGTCTTGCACCACGATGTGTTAAGTCAATAATGGTCTTCAGTTCCCATCTGTTTGTGTTCTGGTTCCTGCCGCTGGCGTTAGCCGGCTATTATCTCTGCCCGCAGCGTAGCCGGACGCTGCTGCTGACCCTGCTGAGCTACCTGTTCTACGGGTGGGCCAACCCGCTGTTCGTGGTGCTGATGTTCGGATCCACGTTGGTGGACTATTGCTGCGGACTGGTCATTGCCGGACCGGCACGCGAGGCGGACGGTACGTTCCATGCCCTGAAACCGGGCGGTACCCGCAGCGGCGCGCAGCGTGCGGCGGTTGCGATTTCCATCGTGACCAATCTCTCGCTCCTCGGATTCTTCAAGTACTTCAATTTCCTGGCCGACAGCGTCAATGACATCGCGTTACTGCTTGGGGCAGCGGGTCCCCTGTTTTCGCGCGCGCTGACCGTCACGCTGCCGCTGGGAATCAGTTTCTATACCTTCCAGTCCATGAGTTACAGCATCGATTGTTATCGCGGGGAAACCAAGGCCATCCGGCGGTTTGTCGACTTCGCCTGCTATGTATCCCTCTTCCCGCAGCTCGTGGCCGGACCGATCATCCGCTTCCGGGAACTGGCCGATCAGCTTGTGACCCGTACCCATACGCTGGAGAAATTCAGTCGAGGTATCGCTTTTTTTTCATTGGGCATGACCAAGAAGATATGGCTGGCCAATCCGTGCGGCAATGTGGCCGACCTGGTATTTAACGCGGAGGCCGTCAGCACGCTGGATGCGTGGCAGGGGATGCTGGCCTATGCTTTCCAGATATACTTCGATTTCAGCGGTTATACCGATATGGCGATCGGGTTGGGCCTGATGCTGGGATTCGTGTTCCCGAAGAACTTCGATTCGCCCTATCGAGCTGCCTCGATTACCGAGTTCTGGCGGCGCTGGCACATCAGCCTGTCGACCTGGCTGCGGGAATATCTCTACATTCCGCTGGGAGGCAACCGGCGCGGACGCGCACGCACCTATATCAATCTGGCGCTGGTGATGCTGTTGGGCGGTCTCTGGCACGGGGCGGCATGGACGTTTGTGATATGGGGCGGCATTCACGGTGCGTTCCTGATTATCGAGCGAGTCTGGAGACGGCGGGCGCCATCCGTGCCGATGCCGCATGTCATCCGGGTGGCCGGCACGTTCCTGGTTGTTTGTCTGGCCTGGCTGTTTTTCCGGGCAGATACACCCACAGACGCTGTTCGCATGTTATTGTCTCTGTTCGGCGGCGGCGGCGGGGGTGGCAGCGCGCTGGTCAGTGGCCAGATCCGTATCCCTTACTTTCTCGGTACCATGGCGGCGGCTGCGTTTGTTACCTGGCGCGTTCCGCAGACCTGGGAATGGACCCGTCAGCTCAGCGGGCGGAAAGTCGCGCTGATTGCAGTCGCTCTGTTCTCTTCGGCCGCTCTCATGACTATCCAGTCATTCAATCCATTTATCTATTTTATTTTTTGAGATGAAAACCAACCCTCCATTGCCTGAGCGCGAACAGCAAGCCCAACTCGAAATCGGCGTGACTGTTGTCTCGCGTAGCGCAGCCGCGGTGCCGGCCGTGTCGCTGGCAATACTGCTGCTGCTCGGGACGGGAGTGCAACTGGCTCGGGACCGGTCGGCGCTGAAGGAACCGGCCGGCTTTTTGCGCCAGACCCGGCTGGCCTGGAAGGACGCTGCCGGCTCACCGCTACGCCGGCTCTTTACAGCCAATCGGGTTTTGCTGCAGTCCATGGACGACTGGGAAACACGGCTTGAGGATAACGCCTGGTTTCATGCGCCGTTGCTGGCGGCGGGACAACCGCTGCTCTGGCGGGTAGGAGCCGGCAATGGCCAGGCGGTACGCGGGCGGGACGGGTGGCTGCAGTACCAGCCCGATATCGATTACGTGACGGCGCCTCCGTTTGTAATCGGCCCGCCACTGGCTGCCATTATCGATTTCCAGGAGCAATTGGCGGCGCGTGGTATCCGGCTACTTGTGGTTCCCGTTCCCGTGAAACCGCAGGTGCATCCGGAATCGCTGGCCCGTAGTCCGGTTGCTGTGCCGCTGCGTAATTCGTCGGAAGCCATCCTGGTACAGGAACTCCGGCAGCATGGGATTGCGGTACTGGAACTGGCCGAGCCCCTGGTACGCGTCGCACAGGCGCATGGCCGCGCCTATCTGAAAACCGATACGCACTGGACACCGCAGGCAATGCAGGAGGCGGCGCGCCTGGCAGCCGCCGAACTGCTGGCGACGGGTGTACTCGATATTGCGGCAGCGTGTGAGGTCGAGCGGCACGCGCGCACGAAGACGCGCAACGGGGATATTACCGATATGCTCGCGCTACCGGCCGGCCAGACGCTTATTCCGCCGGAAACAGTTACGCATACCCGTGTCTCGATCCCGCCGATCCCGCCGCAAGTGCTGTTGCTGGGGGACAGTTTCAGCAATATCTACAGTATGGAGGCAATGGGTTGGGGTGAGGCGGGAGGCTTCGGCGAGCATCTCGGCGCCGCACTATGCCGGCCGGTCCGGTCGATACTGCGCAACGATGCGGGCGCTTCGGCCACGCGCGATATGCTGGCGCTGGATCTGGCACGCGGGATTGACCGCCTGGCGGGAATCCGGGTGGTGGTCTGGCAGTTTGCAATGCGGGAATTCAAGAGTGGCGACTGGCGTATAATTGCGCTGAATAACGGCCGCCGCAGGCCTGAAGAGCAGGATCGGGATGAATCCGAACTGCTGGAAGGAGTCCGGAGCATGCTGGTCAGCGCCACAGTGGATGAAGTCAGCGCCATCCCACGCCCCGGGCAGGTCGCGTACTCCGATCATGTGGCAACGGTCGCGTTACGGGATGTCAGTAGCGAGGACGGGACGGTTCAGGGCGGCCGGGCCGTGGCACGGGCGCTGAGCATGCGCAATCACCAACTGCTCGCCTGTAGCCAATGGAGCCCCGGCACACGCGTGCGGTTGCGTCTTGTTCCATTTGCGTCGGTGGAGACGCGTTACGGAGCGTTGAATACAAGTTTGCTTGAAGATATCGATCTGCTTCTGGTTGAACCGTTCTGGATAGAGGAGGTACTTGAATGAAATCAGTCTTGTTGGTAATCGTATTGTTAGGAAGTATCGTACGAGCTGGAGACGTCGCAACGACGGCTGCCCATATTCTCAGGCAGCATCCCGAGGCGCGGGTGGTGGAGGGCCGTGATGGATGGCTGTTTCTGGCCAATGAACTGCGTCATGTTGCCAAGGGAACCGACTGGGTGGCGCCGGAGACGCCGCCCGATCCGCCGCATGCCGATCCTGAGCCGGCGTTGCTGGCGCTGCAACGGCAACTGACAGAGCTTGGGATCAAGCTCGTCCTCGTGCCGGTCCCGGCCAAGGCGGTTATATATGCCGACAAGCTTCCCGGCGAAGACGCCGGCGTATCCGCTACAGGTTCACCGTCGGGACTGCGTGTTTTCATGGATCGTATGCGGGAGCAGGGCCTGACCGTGGTGGATCTGGAGACGCGTTTTGCCGCGGCGCGGCAGACAGAGCAGATCTACTGCCGAACCGATTCGCACTGGAGCCCTTACGGCAGCCAGTTGGCGGCTGAGACGGTGGCGGCGATACTGCGCAAGCAGACGTGGTATCAAGACGCCGTCCGCGTGGAGATCAAGCGCTCGGATCCGGCGATGTCGACAATTCACGGTGACCTGGCGGAAACCGCGGGGACGGGCGAGACCCTCGCCTGGCGCCGGGTAATGCGCGCCGGTAATGAATCAGCTGTGAAGGAAGGCGGAGGGGTGCTTGTACTTGGCGACAGTCATACCCTGGTTTTCAGTTCCGGTGGCGATATGCATGCCGAGGATGGCGGCTTTGTCGAACATCTGGCCTACGCGTTGCAGCTTCCGGTGGAACGTATTGCCAACCGCGGTTCGGCCTCGACGCCGCCGCGAATCAGCCTGTTCCGCAAGGCGTCTGCCCAGCCGGAATGGCTGGAGGGTATAAGGGCGGTGGTGTATTGCTTTTCCGTACGCGAACTGACAGAAAGTCTCAACGGCTGGCGGATCGTCCCGGTGTCGCCCCGTTTCCGCTGATCGCGCCGGACATCATGATGGCTTGACATGGCAGACGATATGAAGGTTGCGTTCTCCATGGGGGTAGGGAACGGAGGAAAAGGCTGTGACCGCTAAGAACGTCCTGGACAGCACGGTCCTCGGCATGTTGCACATGATTTTGGGTATGGTGAACGGTGGCCAGCCGTTGAAGGTATTGGACTCGCTGGATACCCGTCTGGGGCCAAACGGCGCGATATCCCAATCGTCCACCGTAGTCGTCGCCCGTAATCGTTAACCGTTCTTTCTTCCCTCGAAAAAACTTCAATACACTCCCGGCACGGTTTGACGGGGTGCGTCAATTCCGGTATAGTGCTGCTTGTTTATGGACTCGCATTATTTGCCTGTTAAGTAAAACATGAGATCAACCGGTTATGTCAGAAAGCGCTGCTGAACCGACGGACGGTGTATCGATACTGATGCGCGAAACCTTCTCGCAGGTGATGGTACAGGGTA
>PWZG01000159.1 GCA_003567575.1 PVC group bacterium
ACATTGAAGCGGGCGCGGCGCTTGATGTCCGGAATTCTTATATTACCGGCAACCGGGCGCAACGCGGCGGAGCAACGCGCGAGGGATCCGGCGGCGCGCTGCATAATCTGGGCACGGCCTCGTTGCGCAATGTACTGATCGCCGGCAATACCACGGTGGCCGCCGGACTCAGCGACGGCATCGCGACCGCCGGCAACGCCCTGACGGTGCTCGAAAATTGTACCCTTGTCGACAACAACGCCACGACCGCCGGCAACGTCGGTATCCGGTACTCGGGCAGCGGCACGATCGCCCTGACCAACACCATCGTCTGGGGGCATGCCGAAGATCTGGTCGATCTGCCGACGGACGACGTGGGTAATCTGTTGAATGTATCCCATTGCCTGTTCGGCGCGCCGGAGACCATGCACGGGGTCAACGGTTGCATTGTCGGGATCGATCCGGAATTCATCGGTAACGGCGATTATCGGTTGAGGGACGGGTCTGACGCACATGACGGGATCATCAGTCCTGCCGTCGATGCCGGCATAAATTTGTCCTGGATGTATGACGCGAAGGATTTGGACGGCAACTCGCGGATTCGCCGGTCGCGCCGGAAACTCGGCGCCATTGTCGATATCGGCGCATTTGAAACGGAACCACCGCGAGGCACGCTGATTTGGATTCGTTGAATGACGAGGAAAAATGTGTTGGGACCGGAGGCGCTTGCAAAACCTCGACGGACGACACGGAGGTCGTCCCTCCATTTTAAAGAACAACGTGTTTCGCGGATTTCTGGAGGGTCGGGCTCCGTCCCGACCGCATGAAAGGGAGGTTTTGCAAGAGCCTCCTTCCCATAATAATATGGACTTCATTCTTGTAGGGACGGCTCTCCGAGCCGTCCGCGGCGCGCTCCGAGCGCGCGCCCTACCGTCCTGCGTCTGAATGATTACGGGAAGGTTGGCAACATGCTTGATATTCGAAATCAGCGTATCTTCGCGTAAAGCACGTATTTCCAGCAACCAATCGAAAATCAACAATCCGCAATTCCGGGAGATTGTCGAATCCTTGACGGATCAAAAAAAATGTGCGATGATTTTCGCGTTCTACCCATAGGTTTATTTTAATGAATAATAAACAACATGCAGAAACGATTCCCGGGAGTTCCAAATGGGAGATCGTTTTGCGCGGGGCACTGGCGGAAATCGCGGACGGCCGGTTTGCGCCGGGCGACCGTTTCTATTCGTTGCGAGAGCTGGGCGCCGCTTATGGCGTCAGCGAAATCACGGCGCAACGTGTGTTTCGCGAGTTGGTGGCGCGTGGACGCATCGTCACCAACCGCCGCTCGGGAACACGGGTGGCCGCGGGCGGAACCCTGGAAACCGTGTACCTCTGTTTTCAGAACGAATTGTTCGATATTCCCGACCCCGTCGAGCGATTCCGGCGGATGAACGCTTTTCTCGAAGGCTTTCGCGACGCCGCCAACGGGCAGATCAAAACGGTTGAACCCATTGCGCTCGATTTTCTGCTCAATCACCTTGATCGATTCAAACAGGCGCCCGTCCTGATGCATGCATCGGCATTGCTGACGGTGACCGACGGACGGGGAGCCTTGAACGACGCGCTGGTCGCCCGGTTGCGTGCGGCGTTGAATCCCATCGTAATCAAGGGGTTCGGCCCCATACCCGGGTTTTCCCTGTTGTATTACGACCTGTACGGCGGGAGCCGGATGATCGTCGATCATCTGGCCCGACGTCATCAACATATCGGGTGTCTGACGGGACCGCCCGAATGTGTTTGGTTCCGTTCCCGGTTTCAGGGGTTCATGGAAGGACTGTTCGCGAACGGCCTGCATTTTGTGCCGGAATGGGCACGGGTCACTTCCGGCGATGATCCGCAAGAAGATTTCCGGGCCATGGACGCCATCATGACGTTGCCCGAACGGCCGACCGCGCTGGTCTGCGCCAACGACACGCGGGCGCTAAACGCGCTCGACTATTGCCGGCGGCATGCCATCCGGGTTCCTGAAACCCTGGCCATTACCGGCGTGGACAATCTTCCTGAAGGGTCGGTCAGCTCGCCCAGTCTCACGACGCTCGATTTCAATGACCGGGAAAGCGGCGCCCAATCCGCGAAATGGCTTCTGAAACGCGAGACCGGACACCCTGAAACCCTGCTGCGACACCGTATTCCACCACGATTGATTGTTCGGGAATCCGCATAAACATAAGGAGACATCGAAAATGCAGGACCATCGAATCAAGCGACGCATCATCCTGAATCTCGTCCTGGGCGGCGTCATGACGGCCGGCTTGACGTGGGCGGAGGCGGAACCGGAATCGCTTCCACCGGCGGAAATCGGGATCGAAGCCGAGGATTTGCGGGTCGACAGCGGCTGGGAGGTGATTCGCGACCGGGAGGGCTTCTTCCCGTCCCAGCCGGGCGCCTGGAGCGGCAACCGCCTGCGGGCGGATGCCGACGATACGCGGGCGCGCGCCGGCCTGACTTTTGACGTGCCACGCCCGGGAACCTATCACCTCTGGGCGCGCTACGAGAGCGCCGCGGGGTTCGACAGTCTGTTTCGCGTGGAAATCCGCCAGAACGGACAGCAGCGGTTGCTCGCGAAGATGGGCGGACGGGATCAAGCCAAGTATTTCCCTTTCGGCCGCCGCTGGCGGGTGCAGGGCATGTGGGGCTGGCACAACGCGGACAACGTTTATCAGAAGGCCGAAGTCGCGCTCGAAACCGGTCCGGCGGAACTGATCCTGACCACCGGCCCCAACGGCCGCCCCGCCGCCGCCCGGGTGCTCGATCTGTTCTACCTGACCGACAACCTGGACTTGCAACCCGGCGACGACTATCCGGTGACCCGATCCGCGATCCTGACGCGCTTCAACACCACCCGCTACGTCAAGATCGAAATCTCGCCCGAAGCTGACGGACCCGCGCTGGTCTATTTTGGCCGCTACCGCTGGCTCGACCGGGGGTGCGATTATGTGTATTTCACCGCGGACGGCATGACGGCGCCGCGGCGGTTTGCGGAGCGGCTGATCGCGCATCATGCGCCGTCTCCGGAACGTCGGCTAACGCCCGGCGGTTCGAGCGGCTGGCAGGCGCTCGAACTTTCGACCGTCATGCCGGCGCGCCTGCTGGTCGGCAGCGACCAGCCCGGGACGTTTTTGGTGAGCCGGCATCCCGACGGACGCGATGCGGTGGCGTTCGACATTGGCGAAGCGGACCGCAGGAATCCGGCGAGTGAAGATCGGCTTGTCAGGGATATCATCATCGGCACCGGCCAGAGCCGGTACGAGGAACGGCTGCTCCAGGGGCGCCAGGCGGTGTCGATGCGGCAATACCTGACCGAACTGCTGGAAACGCTTGAAGGCGCCGAAGTCCGGGGACGGCGCGCGAAACGGCTCGGAATCGTGGCGACCTTCGAGATATTCATCGACGGCTTCGATTTCCGCCAGGTGGCGGCCGCCGCCGGCCTGAGCGGTCAGCATTACCGGTTTCCGCGCGATATTTATCATCCCGAAGCGGAGGATTTCGGCTTCAACCGGGAGCAGGCTTACCCGACCGGAACGATCAACCAATGGGTGGCGGGCCGCTCGATGGAGGCGTTCTGGAACGGCGATTATTCGGGCCTGCGCGCGCATTTCCGGAGCCGCGCCGAACGCCTGCGCGAAGCCGGCCTGGACCACGTGCCGCAAAATATAAAACTGCTCGAGGAGACCGGCCCCGCCGCGGCGCTGGGGCGCGGTTTTGCGGAACCCGAGCGCCTGTTCCGGGAATATCTTCGCGAGCAGGGCGTACGGCCGGCCGACGCGCTGGGCAGGGATGAATTGGCGGCCGCGATCGCGGAGGGCGTTACCGAAGAAGAGGCTCTGTGGGAACGCGTCCGGTTCAACGCGTCACAGTCCACCGCGGCGACCATCCCGCGACTTTACTATCATTCGGTTTATTTTCGCGCCAAACATTTTGCGGAAAAAATGGCCATCGCCACCCGCATTATCGAAGAGGAAACCGGGCCGGGAACGCTTGTGAACACCGGCAGCACCTACATCAACGCCGGCCGCGCGCCGCTGCGCGGCGGCATCGAGCCTTTTCTGCTGAAAAAACACCGCGGCATGAGCGCGCTGTTCATGGGCACAAGCTGGGGGCTGGGCGGAACGCCCGACTACCTCGGACCCCAGACCGAATCTTACGGCGCGGCGGTAGCGCGCTCGCTGGCCAAGTATCACGACATGACCAGAGGCTGTTACCTGATCAGCGACGGCAACCGCGGCTATACGCCCGATTACCTCGAACTGGCGGCTTACGCCATGGCCGCCGGGCGTTACGACTGGTGGAGTCATTACTATCTGCAGTATCCCGACGGGTGCAGTTTCATAGGCTATCCGGAACTTTTCGGCGCGATCCGGCGCACCAGCTACAACCTGGGGGCGGTGGAGGACAGGCTGCTCGATTCCGATGTCCTGCCGGCGCGGGTGGCGGTCGGCTGGTCCGCCACGACCGATATCTGGGATAACGCGCAGCCGGCGCCGTCGCACGACGAGACCGGCACGCGGGGCGTCGACCTGCCGGGCAACAGCATGTATCCGTTGGAACGTCATTATCTCTATCTGATGTTGCGACACCTGCAGCAGCCGGTCGATATCCTCGGCGAGGAAGATCTGACGGACGGGTATATCGAGGGGTACGACGTCTACTTTCTGGTGGGCGACCACCTGCGTCCCGAGGCGGCCGCC
>PWZG01000152.1 GCA_003567575.1 PVC group bacterium
AATTAAGCGCACCACATTTTCGCGGAGTAGGTAATCGGGATGACTACCTTGATTTTGGAGAGGAAGTAGTCATCGAACAAACCATCCGCATCATCGCCTGCGCCTATGAAGGTCGCTTTGCCGCTTCAAGATGGACGATTGACTGGGGCTGCGGTGATGATAGCTGCCAAAGGAATGTGATGCAAGGCACCGTGAATATTCGGCAGGTGAATATTCCGGGAGATGTGTTGAATTTTAGTCCGACCAGAAACGAACCCAACTGCTACAGAGGAGGGATTGCGGAGCAGAGGTTGAGGATGAGTTGGCCTGCAACACCTCTGGATATTGCAGACTTGAATATTGAAATTTACTCACCACAGTCTGCCAGAGGTATTGTCGAAGGTAGCGTTCAGGCAGCTTGGGCAGATACAATTATTTACCACAATTTGAGTATGAATGATTGTGGTCAGGTAGTGGCAGGTAGAGTGAGTGTGAGGCTGGGGGAGTTTGAGTTGCATGCTAGTGGAAATATGTCACGGAACATAATCTGGGATGTAGGCTTTTGTCATTCAGAAGAAGACGCAACAAGCCTAACCGAGCATGCATGGCAGTATCAGTATAGTTATGAAAAGCTTTGCGTAAGGCCTGAGGAACAAGAAATTCAAACGGACCGAATCGATGTGGGACTATTTGGGCAGTCTATTCTGGAGTATGAATTTAAATTTCCCGACTTTGGTGGTGCCGCTATTACAGAGGGAATAACATTTGATCTGTCTGCAATAGTCACCAGCAGTAGGTTGGGTAATTCTACAGGAAAATTGACGCTAATTATAGAGAAACCCAAATTCATACAATTGCTAACAACTGATTTTAGATTAGGGGGAAAATTACCAGTTAATGTCGAAATTTTTGAGGAGGGAAATGATGAAATTATTTCACTTACCTACGATTTACCTTTTAATGATAATTCTCTTACTTTAAGATTGCCTTCTCAAATTTCATGTGAGCTGTTTGAGAATGCTCCATGCTATCCCCTTGTAGAAACCACTTGCGAGAGTAAATGTCCTGTATGGGCTGATTCTAGAGATGTGAAAGCAAGTGCAAGTTTAAATTTTTATGATGACTGCGATATTGATTTGTTTCCGGTAAAATCAGATAGTGACAAAGCAGGTTTTGATTGTTGGAATGGAACCTGTAAAGAGGATATGCCCGCATATCTGGATTATGAGTTTTCAATAATGAGAACCTCCCTCGGATTACCCGACAAAAACAATGATGGCATACCGGATGAAGACGGTATTTTTGAATATGATCAGTTGGAATTAGATCATTTGATACCCGGGGATACCTTTGAAATCAGTATTGCAGGACGTGTAGTAATAGATGAGCCAGAAAGTGGTGTTGAATATGCTGGATGGCTATTGAGTGTTGCAGATGTACAACATTCGTTATTTAATGAAGGACACCAATCACATGATGTATTTTCTCGGGGAATGCTTGGTGATGAAAAAGGAATTTATGAAT
The DNA here is from genome assembly GCA_003567575.1 of PVC group bacterium. Lineage (GTDB taxonomy): Bacteria > Verrucomicrobiota > Kiritimatiellia > CAIKKV01 > PXCX01 > PXCX01. The sequence continues at coordinate 1,504 of PWZG01000152.1, forward strand.
TTGATTATATAGTTAAAATTTACTGTAGCAATGAAGATACTTGGTACACATTCAATTTCGTCCCGAAACTGGAAGTAAGACCATTAGGATACATATATTATGACTTAAGTACTTCAAAGTTGCAGGAAATTAACAATAACTTTCCAGCGGGCTTTCTTTTTTCTGATGGTGACTCAGTCAAAATAATCTCGAAAAATGTTGTAAGGAGAAATATGACCTACCAAATAGCTTCTGGGTCATTTGGATTTTGGGGCTTTGAAAATGCCCGTAACAATAATATGACACTCAAATACAGGTCTGAATTCATTTTCAATGATAGTCCTATTTATCCCGGTTTTTACTATCATAAATGTAATTGTATTGAAAAGTCAATTGTGATTTCAAGTTATTCATCTGCGCGGCTAGGTTTTTCTCAACCACAATTGTTAAATCCAGGAAAATGTAAAAATGAATACACATCAATCATCGAACGAGGGTTAGTTTCAAAAAGAGAAGGATTTACCTTTCCGAATCAGAATCAAAGGGGAGTTTTGTCCGCGGGAGAAATTAGAAAAAAAAGGATATTGAGAAATATTGAGATAATAAAGCCAGCAGGCATTTACATTAATCACATTATCTATCATAATAATTTTAGTCAACAACAATTTCATAATGAAAAATTACTTACCCCATATTTCCAAGATCGTGACAGAGCAATATTTAATGTTTTGGACTCATTAGAGATAAACGTAGACTTTAGAAGATTTCACTCCAAAATAAATTTTACTGTTAATGATTGCTTAGAGAATAATGTAGATGATATTTCCTTCATATTAGTTTATAATTATGATATTTATGGTCCGCCAGATGTTTATCCAAAGCAATCTTCTGTAATTAATCGCTGGAACATAATTAAAAAGAATATTGAACTAAAGGATATATATGATTGGAATTATCAAACCTCCCTGTTAGGTGAAACATCATTCAATATTGCGAATTTACCTTTACATCCGGCAAGTCAATACGTCCGAGCAGATGATGTTTTTATTCGTATAATTCCTCTATCTGGTAGTATTAAGATTGATTCCCTTGAAAACATTGATTTGGGTATAGCAATACCAAGAACTGAAAATATATTTCATGTTGATTCGGTAGATATTAACCAATCCATCCCCCTCACCCTCCACGCCACCTCCACCTCCTGTCAACCGGAGCAAATCATTATCGAATACGGCTATGATTGTGATGTGTGGACGGATCCGGCGAGAGACCCTTGCTTTCTGGCGCGAGATACGATTACCATTGAAGTACTGCATGGGCTGATGGATATGCAGACGGAGGAGGAAGACAAAGAGGTGGATTTGTGTACGCAGATCAGTACACAGACTTTGTATTTCAATGCGGAATTAGGACATGCCTATGATGTGCAGGCAGAGGTAATATTGCCCCGGGGAATGCAAATAGTGCCGGGGTCGGCAGTGATGATCTATCCGGCGGGATCGGATAATGAAATGGTAATTGGTGATCCACAACTGCTGGAAGGCAGACACTACCGATGGTGGATGGACGATTGGATGACGGATTGGATAGAAGAGGGGCTTCCGGGAGTGGAGACCATTCCGGGCAATGATTTTGAAATACGTTTTGAGGTGGAAACGGACTGTGACTTTATCTCGGGTACGCGCATTATACACAGCATAACGGCACATAAGGTTTGTGGGCTGCGTACCAACAGACGCGCCAAAGTAGATGCACCCATCCATATTACAGATGCCGAACAGCCTTACAGTATGAACCTTCAGGCAAGTACTCAGGGCTCTGCCGTCTGTGGCAATGAAATGGTCGTGCATGCGCAAATGAATATCCCTGCCGGTGAAGTTAGCCGGATTTATTTAAGTCTGGCACCGGGTATGAGCTATGTGGAAGGCAGCGCAACTTCCTCTTTGGCATTGACCAATGAACAACAAGACGGCAATATCCGGAGTTGGGAGCTGATCGGTGCAGAAGGAAGCATTTCTTTTTCCGCCAACTTCATCTCATCGGGTGATTGTCAGGATGCCCTGATAGAGGTATTTGTTACTGCTGAAACTGAAGCCGTCTGTGCAGACACACAAGTTCCCTGTGATATAGAGATAGTTACCGGCAGTCGTTTGCTTCCCGTGCGCATAGATAAACCGGTCTATGATTTTTCCTGTGTGGAAATGCTGCTGCCCAATGAACCCGGTCAGGGAGTGCGTATGAGTGTTGGCCTTCAGCACAGTGGCGTGCTTAGTCCTGAGCCCATACAGATTAATGTTTACAGGGATGTAAACGGCAACGGGCAAATAGACGGGGACGATATTTTTGTAAAAAGCTTTACGGTCGGACCGTTTGAGGAAGAAGGACAAATTCTGGAATACATCCTCGATCTACCGGATATGCCGGCTGCTGACTATTGCAACTTACTGCTGGAATTGAACGAAGTAGAAAACTGCGTTTGTGAGGGTCTTCTCCGCAATGCAGGGGGCAATGTACGTCTTTTGGCAGATGAACATGACCTTTGCCACGATCAGGAAATCAGTATTGGGGTAGAATCGACAACAGGACACAGCTATCAGTGGAATACCGAGACCGGAATGAACTGTACTCAATGTCCTGAAGCTACATTTTTCATCGCGAATGAAAGCATCTTTCAGGAAAACTATGAACGAATACTGACTGAAACGACAGCAGACGGATGTCGGATCGATCATCATTTTTCAATAGCGGTGCATCCACGGACCGAGATACTCTCAGGGGATCAACTGGTATGCGCCGGTGAAGAAATCGAGCTGATTGCCAACACCGCCCAAAGCTATCACTGGACAGGCGACAATATTCAACAGAACGGCATGCAAATCCTCAGGGTAAAGCCTCGGGTATCCGGTTATTACTTCCTGGAAGCACCCGGACTGGAACAATGCGGTAGCAGAGACTCGGTTTTTGTGGAGGTACTTCCCGCACCTGCCGAGCAGTTTCCCGATGGAATAGAATTTTGCTTTGGTGGCGGTTCGATTATTGACATTCAACCGGAGGAGGGGGTGAGATACGAATGGCTGAACGGTGAGGACAGACTCAGTGCTCTTGATATCGCCAATCCCGAAGTACTGCTGGAAGAACCTTTTACCTTCATCCTTTCTGCCGAAAATCCCGTTTGCCGGACTGTCTCTGAAATTGAGGTCAACTTTGTCACTGCTTTTGAAATTGAGGGCATGCCC
>PWZG01000428.1 GCA_003567575.1 PVC group bacterium
CGGGCAAGCCGCGGCAAGAGCTTGAATGAGGTCTGTGTAGGCAGGAATACAGGGCTGAAAATCGGTTCGAGGGCGGATTATGGTTCGGGAATCGACTTTTACTGAATCCAGTCCAGCGGCCACGGGTCGATCGGCGGCATTCCCGTTTAAGTGCTCGACAGTCTGGCAGACCTGAAGTATATTCTGCGCATGAAACGGGCTTATTATTCCGACGATATCGACGGCTTTTTGCGGTGCAGCGAGAGCGATATTCTCGGACGGATAACCCAGGGAAGCGATGATTCGAGTATCCGCCAAACTCAGAAGGAGGCTTGGCGCGAACAAATTCGGATCCTCAAACAGGTCCTGGCCGGCCGGACCGGATCGATCTATTTCGAGTATTCGATTCCTCGGATGGGCGAGCGGATTGATGTCGTGCTGCTGATCGGACCGGTGGTGTTCGTACTCGAATTCAAGGTTGGGGAATCCCAGTTCTCTTCATACGGTCTGGATCAGGTCTGCGATTACGCTCTGGATCTGAAGAATTTCCACGAAACCAGTCATAACCAGTATGTCGCGCCGATCCTGGTTGCAACGCAAGCGGAACCAGAAGATACAGCGCTGACCCCATGCCTTACGCCGCACCGCGATAAAGTGCTGTTTCCCCTGAAAGCCACCTCATCGAATCTATCTGCTGCATTGGATGCCGTCCTCTTGTTTTTAGAAGGTCAACCGATCGATGCCAACGTATGGGAGCAGGGACGGTATTGTCCGACGCCAACCATTATCGAGGCCGCCCGCGCATTGTTTAAAGGTCATTCGGTAAAGGAAATTTCCCGACACGATGCCGGCGCGAAGAACCTGCATCAGACCACGGATGCCATTTCGGCTATCATCGAGCAAGCGAAGATCGAATCGTTTAAGGCGATTTGCTTTGTTACCGGCGTTCCCGGCGCCGGGAAAACCCTGGTCGGCCTGAATGTTGCCACCAAACATCTGGATCAAACGGATCACACAATAAGCGTGTTTCTTTCCGGGAACGGTCCCCTGGTGCGGGTGCTGCAGGAAGCCCTGGCGCGCGACAAGGTCACCAATGACCGGGCCAAAGGTAAACGCACCACGAAAAATCAGGCTTCCAGCGATGTGAAAGCCTTCGTTCAGAACGTGCACCATTACCGGGACGAATACCTGGTAAATCCGGACCCGCCCGCGGATCATGTGGCGCTCTTTGACGAAGCGCAGCGGGCTTGGACACACAAGCAGACGGCTGCGTTTATGAAGCAAAAGAAAAATCTGCCGGATTTCGAGATGTCGGAGCCGGAATTCTTGATTTCCTGCATCGACCGGCATCCGGATTGGGGTATGGTGGTTTGTCTGGTGGGTGGCGGACAGGAAATCAATACCGGCGAGGCCGGGATCAAGGAATGGATCGATGCACTGAATCGACGATTCCCCGATTGGCATCTATATATTTCTGATCGTTTGACGGACAGTGAATACGGAGCTGGCGAAGTGCTGGATCTGATTCGAGGCCGGGATCACGTCGTCTTTGATCCGAATCTGCACCTGGCCGTTTCGATGCGATCGTTTCGAGCAGAACAGGTGTCGCTTTTGGTAAAACAGCTTCTCGACGGCCATATCGAAGATGCGCGCACTACCCGCGAGACTGTTGTTCAACGTTATCCGATTGTAGTAACGCGGGATCTGGCCAGGGCAAAAGCCTGGCTGCGGTCGAAGGCACGCGGTAGCGAGCGCTATGGAATGATTGTTTCCTCGCAAGCCGAACGCCTCAAACCACACGCGATTGATATCCGACCAAAGGTGGATCCAATTCATTGGTTTTTGAACGGGAAAGATGATGTCCGATCGTCCTACTATCTTGAGGATGTCGCCACCGAATTCGACATTCAGGGACTCGAAGTCGATTGGGCCTGCGTGGTCTGGGATGCCGATTTCCGATATTCACCAAGCGGTTGGGCACATCGATCGTTTCGTGGCAAGAAGTGGCAGAACATCAATCAGGTGCAACGGCAGTTGTACCAAAAGAATGCCTATCGGGTTTTATTGACCCGCGCGCGGCAGGGGATGGTTATTATGGTTCCGCCTGGCGATTCGGATGATTCCACCCGGTTGCCAGCGTTTTATGATTCGACCTTCGACTATCTGCAGAGCATAGGATTTGAGGAGATATAATTTCATGCTTAATCCTGATGGCAACACCAAGTACCAAAATTTTGCCGCTAGAGTTGCTGAAAAAGAGGGAATTTATCGGATTCACCTTGACCTCCTTTATTGGCGCCGGAATAATCAAAGCGCCCAGGAAAAAGATTAAGTGGAAAAACTTACCTAACCCATTCCGACTTCGTCATTACGCCCCTCGCTGAAACCGCAATATCTCGCTAAACGCCATCATGAAACTCCAACCCATGACCTTGATTGGTATTGACTGCGCCTGCCAGTCGAAGCATGTCGGTCTCGCGCGCGGCCTCTGGGTTTCCGGCCGGCGTCCGCGGATAACGGATGTTCTGCTGGGGAGTGAGGTTCGCGATATCGTCGATCAGGTGGTTGCCTGGGTTGAGCGTGCGGACCGATGCCTGCTGGCCTTGGATGCTCCGCTCGGCTGGCCGGAAACGATGGGGCGCGAACTGACCGGACATCATGCCGGAAACGGGGTGCGTGTGGAGGCAAACCGTCTGTTTCGGCGCGAAACCGATCGCGACATTTATCAGCGATTCCGGAAAATGCCTCTGGAGGTTGGCGCCGACCGGATCGCGCGAACAGCCGTGGCGGCTTTGCGGATGTTGGACGAGATACGACAGCGGACGGGACAGTCGATTCCGCTGTCGTGGGATCCGGCCAAGGTGTCTTCAACGGTCGCGATCGAGGTCTATCCAGCCGCCACGCTACTGGCCCACGGCTTTCCGTCCGGCGGCTATAAGAAACCTGACCAACGCAAGGTACGGACCGAAATTCTTGCCCGGATTGAGACGATCCTATGCCCGCCAAAGGATCGCGAGCCGGTGCTCGCCAATGCGGATCGCCTCGATGCGATGATCTGCATTCTTGCCGCGCTGGATTTCTTTAATGGTTGTGCCGTTCCGCCGGCCGATCTTCCGACGGCACGCCGCGAAGGCTGGATATGGGTCAGATCGAGGGAACAGATAGCATGACAGGATATCGTATTCCGCAGAAACTTTCCGACTTTCAGCGTAGAATGTATGTCCATCTGATCGAGTGGAAACGTAGTCATGTCACATCCGAACCCGGAATGTACAGGGGATATTTGAATGACACCTTTTTGCCGGATTCGTACGCCGGTAAACTCCCGCATCTTTATGAACCGGTTCGGCAGATGTTTATGGATCACCAGAAACAGTTTCCTTTCAAGACCCATAAATTCGCCGATCATATGGCGAGTTCCCAAGTTGCTTGTGCGAATCTGTTCCTCCCAATCATGGCGAACCCCGAGATGGCTCCCGCACTGCTGGCGTCAGTAAAGCCGGATCTGGCCAGTATCGCCACCGATGAACTCGACCATGGGTTTCGAGTTGAATTTTGGGACGAGGACTTGCAAGGATCTCCGGGCCAAACCGGCATGCTGGGAGATCATAACAAAACCGCCGGTACGGACGCGGATTTTGCCATTGCCTTCCGTAACCATGACGGCCAATTGTGTCTCTGGCTGATAGAGCACAAATTGACGGAAGCGTCGTTCACCGCCTGTGGCGGCGCCAATAGCAAAGGACGCCGGTCCGGCCATTATGTTTGTGATTCAACGGTAGAGGTCCTGGAGAATCCGAATCTTTGCTACTATCACGGGAAGTGCAAGTACAACTATTGGCCCATCACGCTGGCGAATGTGTCGACATTTCCGCGCGACAACCTGCTGTCCCATGCCGCCTGCCCGTTCAAAGGTGGCATGAATCAGCTCTGGCGGAATACCATCCTGGCGCTGGCGATCGAAAACGCCTCGGACGGACCCTATACCAAGTTTGAAAAGGTGTATTTTTCCGTCTGTTATCATCCGGGAAATGGCGCATTGAATGCGACAATGGCCGCGTTCCAGTCCCTGCTTGGTGACAAGTACCGATTTACCTCGTTCACCTCCGAATCGCTGATTGCCGCTGCCCGTCAAAGCAGCAATCCGGAGATCAGGAAATGGGCGGAATGGTATGGTGCATTATATCTTTTCGAATAACCCGCAATCATAGAGTTCCATGAGCAGCTATCTTCAAACGGTTCGGTATTACGACCAACACGCAATTGATGCATCCCAGCTTTATCGCGCCGCTGACGGCGGTGTCTCGGGATGGTTCGTAGTCGCATTCGAGGGCTGCACGAGAATCCTGGATGTCGGCTGCGGATCGGGGCGCAATTCTGCGCCTATCCGATCCTCGGGATCATGGTGGGGAGGTTATGAAGCATAATTCCCCTTTGTTTTCCGATTGTGTGCTCCTGGACCTGGAGACGAGTCAGACCGGGCGGATTCTGAAGATCGGGGCTGTTCGAGGGGAAAGGGACTTCTCGCGCTCCGGGCGTTTCGACGCGAAGACGGCGCTTTCGGAATTGGATCGGTTCTGCCTCGGTACCCCTTGTCTGGTCGGGCACAATCTCGTGGCGCATGACCTGGTGGTGCTCCGCGATCATGTCCCCGGGCTGCGGCTGTTGGCGGCGCCGGTGATCGATACGCTGTACCTCTCACCCATCTGCTTCCCGGAGAATCCGTATCACCGGCTC
>PWZG01000150.1 GCA_003567575.1 PVC group bacterium
GGGACTGGTACGATTTGCTCTGGTATCTGGCGAAACGAGTCGAGCCCAATATCGTTCTATTGGACCATGGTTTACAACAAACCCCTTCGCGCTATTGCCGCGAAGCGCAACAATGGCGTGCCGGAGTATTGGCGCGGCTGGGAACGCTCGACTGGCCTGATGTGACCAATGACATCCGCCCTTTTGTCGAAGACCCGGCGGAGCTGGCCGCCTTTACACCCGAGACCATCATGGCCATGCTGGAGCGCCGTCCCCAGGGTGGTGGAAACGGTTTGGGATACTGAAACGATTTCCCTGGAGAACATGGCCTTAATTAAGTGCAATTTGTTGTCCTTTGAACGGCGTTCACTAACGTCCAGGAGGACTTGGATACAGCGCTGCCGGGCGATACAATTTATCTGGCCGGACACACCTTTGCCTTGACCAACCAGCTTGACCGATAATTTCATCGAAGGCATTCACAACAGCGTTTGTTGTGGCGGTGCGTTGCATGTCCTGAATTCTTCCGGCATGATCAGCAATACGGTTTTCATCGCGAATGGAATTCCCGGCCTGTTACGATTAGTCGGCCCGCTTCGTCGTTTTCATCCGTATCCCTATGGGGTGCTACTGAATTCGGCGGTCTTTTTGCGACTTGACAGATACGCTGTATGCGGGTATATTGAATTCCTTTGTTCGGCGATGTTGTGTCCTGTTACGAATACACTTATGGCCAATCGCCGTCATGATATCGGCCGCTTGGGGGATTAGCTCAGTTTGGCAGAGCGCTTGAATGGCATTCAAGAGGTCGTGGGTTCGACTCCCATATCCTCCACCATCCCATGATTGATCTTCATCTCCATTCCACGTGTTCTGACGGATCTTTGTCGCCAACTGAATTAGCGGATCGTGCCGCGGCGCTGCCGTTGAAGGCCGCATCCTTGAATGATCATGATACCGTTGTCGGTATTGCGGAGTTTCAGGAAGCTGCCGCCGGCCGGTTTGCCGCGATCAGCGGTGTCGAGATCAGTGTTGATCATGCACCGGGGACCCTTCATCTGCTGGGCTATTATATTGATCCGGCGCATGACGGGCTGGCGCAGGCCCTGTCCCGGTTGCGCGCGGGGCGCGAGGACAGGAATCATTTGATTTTGGAACGGTTGCGCTCCTTGGATCGGCCGGTGACGAAGGAGGCGGTACGCCAATTTTCCGGCGATGACGTTGTTGGCCGTCCGCACATTGCCCGGGCGATGGTGGCTGCCGGTTACGTAAAAGATACGCGTGAGGCGTTCGACCGTTATTTGGGCAAGGGAAGACCCGCCTATTGCGACCGCTATCGTTTGGAACCGGATGACGCCATTGCGCTTATCCGGTCCGCGGGCGGGATCCCGGTGTTATCTCATCCGTTCACGCTGGAGCTGACGCCGCCGGCGCTTGAACGATTCGTTGCCGGCCTGGTGCATCATGGTTTGCAGGGGATCGAGGTGTATTATCCGGAACATCAACCATCACAAACGGAACAGTACCTGGCATTGACGGAACGTTTCAATCTGGTGGCGACAGGCGGGACCGATTTTCACGGTGATCTTAATCCGAAACTGCACATGGGTACCGGATTCGGCGGGTTTTCGGTGCCGGACAGCGTATATGATGCGCTGGCAAAGCGGCACGCGTCGACGTCCGGTTGATCAGGTGAACTCGCTCGGCGTTTATCTGCATATACCTTTTTGCGACGCCAAATGTCCGTACTGCGCCTTTTATTCATTGTCTGGAATCGCTGACGAATATATTGACGCTTACATCGAGGCTTTAACACGCGAAAGCCGGCATCGTCGCGCACTGCTGCCTGCCGGCATGCGGTTGACGTCCATCTATATGGGAGGTGGTACGCCGTCGTTGTTGTCCGTCCGGCAGTTGGAACGATTGTGTGCCATGGTTTGCGATGTGTTCCGGCCCGCGGGTGATACGGAATGGTCCGTGGAATGTAATCCCGGTTCGATTGATCGCGAAAAACTGGCGGTTTTGAAGGCGTCGGGGGTCAACCGGGTCAGTCTCGGCGCGCAATCCTTGGATGACGACATTTTGCGTATACTCGGTCGCCGGCATCGGGTTGCCGCCGTATTGCGGGCGGTGGAGGATATCCAGGCGGCGGATATAACTAATTGGAACATGGACTTGATTGCTTGTGTTCCGGGTGTTGGCGAACGGCGTTGGCGAAAGGTATTGCAGCAGGCGATCGCATTGCAGCCGGCACATTTATCCGTCTATGCGTTGACACTTGATGAAGGCCGCTGCCTTCCGGTCGTGACGACGCGGCGGACGCCGGCGACGCTGGACGATGCGCGGCAATTACGTATGCTGCGCCTGACCCATGATCGCTTGCATGCACATGGTTACAGACGCTATGAAATATCTAATTACGCGCTCCATGACCGGCGTTGCCGGCATCACTTGGATTGCTGGAGTGGCATGGATTATCTCGGTTTGGGAGCCGGCGCGGTTTCGCGGGTGGGCGCACTGCGTCGCCAAAACGTTCCGGACGTGGAGGCTTATCTTGCCGCGCTGCGGCGGAACGGCGATGCGCCGCACGCTGACGAATGGTTGACGCTTCAGATTCGTGCCGCTGAACGGCTGGTGTTCGGTTTGCGCCTGATTGAAGGTGTTGCGATTGATTTTTTACAACGGGATTATGCCTTGTCCGCGGGTCCGTGCGACTGGCCACAGTCGACATTGCGCGAACTCCAACAGCAGGGAATGATTTGGAGGAAGGGGCGCCGGATCGGTCTTACGCTGCGCGGATTCGAGCTTGCCGATGCGGTAGCGCTCGAATTATGGCCGTAACCCAAGAGTCTATTCGATACGCCGTTCCATGAAATCGCGAACCGCGTCGGCATCGTTCGGCAAGCGGTGTTCACGTGTCGGTAGTCGCTTCAATTGTTCGAGATTCTCGTGAACGGCGGTGCGGCCGATGGCCTGACGGACCGCGTCCGGGAACTTGGCCGCATGGGCGGTCGCGATACATACCACGGGGTCGCCATCCAATCCTTCCCGTGCTGCCGCATGGACGCCGGCAGCGCTGTGCGGATCAAGGATGTAGCCGGTATTCTCATAAGTGTCAGCGATGGCCTTGATAATGGCAGCATCATCGGCCGATTCAGCGCTGAAAAGCGGATCGATATGTCGGCCGTCGTCCGCATGCAAACACAGTCTGCCGGTGTCGCTGAATGTTTGCATCCATTGTCGCACCGTCGTGGCGGCGCCACCGGCGCGATAAAAAAGGTAGCGCTCGAAGTTGGACGCAACCTGAATGTCCATTGACGGACTCAACGTCGCCCGCACCTTGCACAGACTGTAATCACCGGATACGAAAAAGCGGGCCAGGATATCGTTGGCGTTGGTCGCCAAAATCAATCGCGAAACGGGCAATCCCATCCGCCAGGCCATGTAGCCGGCAAATATATCGCCGAAATTACCGGTTGGTACGGAGAATCGGACCCGCTCGGCGCCGGTACGTTCCATGACCCGGAATGCGCCATGGAAATAATAGACGATCTGCGCCAGCACGCGTGCCCAGTTAATGGAGTTGACGGCGCCAAGCGCGTAGCGCTGTTTGAACTCGGCATCACTGAACAGTTCCTTGACGATGGCCTGACAGTCATCGAACGAACCGTCAATCGCGATGGCGGCCACGTTGTCGTCCGGAACGGTGGTCATTTGCCGTTCCTGTAGAGCACTGATGCGGCCGGCGGGATACAGGACGAAAATGCGGATGCCCGGCTTTCCCCGTACGCCCGCGATGGCGGCGCTGCCGGTGTCGCCGCTGGTCGCGGCAAGTAAATTCAGTTCGCGCCCGCCGTCAAGTAGATACGCGAAGAGGTTACCTAAAAACTGTAAGGCAAGATCTTTGAAAGCCAGGGTCGGGCCATGAAATAATTCAAGGATATGCAGCTTGTCGAACGACCGCAGCGGCGTAATTTCAGGATTTGAAAAATGTTGTAACGATGCCCGCAGAATCTCATCCAGATCAGCCGTCGGAAGATCGGTAAACCGCCGCAAGATCGCCGACGCCAGTTCGCCGTACGACAGATTTCGCCAGCGAACCAAGTCCGCCGACACGTCGGGTACGGTTTCCGGCAAAAGCAGACCGCCGTCCGGCGCCAAACCGGTCAGAACCGCCTCGCTGAATGTGCGCGGCGACGTATTACCACGCGTACTGATATAGTTTAATGTGTGTTTTTTCATGGTGTGATGGTAACCTTTGCTTCGCCGGGTTGCTTGAAACATCATCATATCAGCGCACAACGATTATTCAATGCATTTTTGCACGTCACCACCCCGGAACAAATAACTTGCAAACGCAATGCGGACTGCCGTATAATGTTTGCCGCACCGTATTTACAAGTTTGATGTCGTGCCGCTTTGGCTATGCATTTGATTCTTTTTGGGGAACGTTTTTCTGGAAAAGCGGTGTAGTCTTTTAAATGAGGGGGAACCACGAGTGGACAAGACGTTGCTGGATTTGAAAAAAGGAGAAAAAGCCGAAGTTGTGGCAATTGAAGGGGGCCATATACTCGGTATGCGTCTGGAAGCCTTGGGGATACGTCCACGCAAGCAGATTACTCGAATCAGCACACAACTCATGGGGGGGCCGGTGATTGTTGCCGTCGATGGCCGCCAGACAGCCTTTGGCCGTGGTACGGCAGCCAAGATCAAGGTTAAACCACTGAACCACTGAACCGTTGAACCACGATCAATAAGAGGGATTTTGTTCTATGCGGATATTGTTGATGGGGAATCCGAATGTTGGTAAGAGCGCCATATTTTCGCGTTTAACGGGAACGCATGTGGTGGCGGCCAATTATTCCGGTACGACGGTGGAATTCACTTGTGGAAAGTTAAAATTGCCGGATAAAACGGTGGAACTGATCGATGTTCCCGGCGCCAATACATTGGCGCCGACCAACAAGGCCGAGGAAGTGGCGGTCAAGATGGTAGCCGATGGCGACATCATCGTCAACGTAGTTGACGCCACCAATTTGGAGCGTAACCTTAAATTGACGTTGCAGCTATTGCAGACGGGCAAGCCGATGCTGGTGGTTCTAAATATGTGGGATGAGGCGCTGGAGCACGGGATGGATATCGATGTCGCGGCGCTTGAACAGCGGTTGGGCGTACCGGTTGTGACGACGTGTGCGCTTAGCGGCGAAGGAATTAAAACGCTTGCAGGGAAAATTGAACAAGCCCGTCCCGGAAGCGTTCGTTTCGAAGATGAAGATTTATGGTCGGTCATTGGTGGAATTGTCGAGCATGTCCAGAAAATTCGGCATCGGCATCCAAGTGTCGGCCAGTCTCTCAGTCATGCCACCGTGCATCCGGTGATCGGTCCGTTTATCGGTGTATTGGTGCTTCTATTAAGTTTTTCATTCGTTGCTTATATCGGCGAATGGCTCGTTGAAGACGTTATGGAGGCGGCCTTCAATTTTGCTTGGTTGCCTGTAACACATTGGATTTCCACGCTTATGGGCGGCGAAGGATTTATTCACAGCGTGTTTATAGGCGAGCTTATCGAGGGCGAAATTGATTTCGAATTGTCTTTCGGATTATTGACTACCGGATTATTCATTCCGCTGGCAGTGGTTTTGCCGTTTGTTTTCTGTTTTTATTTCGTGCTGAGTTTGCTTGAGGATATTGGTTACCTGCCGCGTCTGGGTGTGCTGGTCGATACGATCATGCATCGTATAGGGTTGCATGGTCTGTCGATTGTTCCCATGATGCTTGGGCTTGGCTGCAATGTGCCCGGCGCGATGGCGGGCCGGATACTGGAAACGCGCAAGGAACGTTTCATAGCGATTACCCTGTTGTCTATTTGCGTACCATGCATGGCGCAACTTGCCATGGTGGTTGGGCTGCTTGGTCCGGCCGGCGTGGTAGGGTTCGTAGGCGTATTCGGCACGTTGTTTTTGCTTTGGATTTTGCTGGGTGTTTTGATGAAACGGTTCATCAAGGGGGAAACACCCGAAATTTTGGTTGATATGCCGCCTTACCGGTTCCCGTACTGGAAAGGGCTGGCAAAAAAAGTTTACATGCGCATGCGCGGTTTTATCAGGGAAGCGTTACCGTATGTACTGCTCGGCGTGTTGATCGTCAACTTGCTTTATGCGCTTGGCGTCATCGGTTTCGTCAGTAATATATTTTCGCCGATCGTGACGACGCTTTTCGGGTTGCCACAGGAGGCGGTTGGAGCGCTTATCGTCGGTTTTTTACGCAAGGATGTCGCCGTCGGTATGCTGGCGCCTTTGGGCTTGAATGTGCGCCAGTTAATTGTTGCCAGCGTCGTTCTCGTGGTGTATTTCCCGTGTATCGCCACATTCGTAGTTCTTTTCAAGGAACTTGGCGCCAAAGATTTAATCAAATCTACCTTGATTATGATCGTTGTCGCGTTATCGGTTGGCGGTAGTTTGAACTTATTGCTGCGCACGATGGGTTTATGAAGGAGTACGGGTCGCCAGTGCAAAGAGTTGACAAATCGTCCGTAACCATTCATGATATCCAGTCGCAGAACACGTTTGCAATAAATTATTTAAAGGAGTTATAATGGCGATTCGTCCCGAAGTTTGGCCTTTTTTGCTGTTATCTTTTGTATTTGCCGCGTTGGTTTCGTCCGTCTTCCGATCGCTACGGATATCTTATGGCCGGTCGCTGGTTGCGGGCGTGGTGGTCGCCGTTGTTTTATGCGGGTTCATGTTGAACTTTTTTCGCGATCCGACACGGATACCGCCCACCGATGACGGCGCAATCGTCGCCGCCGCGGACGGACAAATCGTTGCTATCCGCGAGATGATGTTGCCGGAGTATTTTGAAGGCGAAACGATTCGTATCAGCACATTTCTCAGTCTGTTCGATGTTCATGTCAACCGCGCCCCGTTGGAGGGTCGCATCATCTTTTTGGATTATGTGCCCGGCAAACGTTATTTCACATTTCGCGAGGAATCGTCCGAGCATAACCAGCACAGCACAATATTGGTCGAATCGCCACATATGCGGTATCTGGTCAAACAGATTGTGGGACCGGTGGCGCGTCGCGTTGTTTACTGGTTGGAAGAGGATCAGGTTGTTGAGAAAGGGGAACGGATCGGCATGATGAAGTTCGGTTCCAGGCTCGATATGTATTTTCCCGCTGACCTGGTGGAAGTCGTTATCGAGGAAGGCGCCCGGGTACGCGCCGGTGAAACGATTGTTGCACGTGTTTTGCCGCGGACTGAAGACTTATGAAGATGTCCTGGCGGCAACTTATCCCGAACGCAATCACTTTGGTGGCGATGAGTTGCGGTTTTTTCGCCATTCTGGTTACGCTGGAAGGCATGGGGAATCCAGAGGCCTACCAATATCACCGTTGGGCAGCCCAGTTGATCATGCTGGCCATGATTCTGGACGGTCTGGACGGCAATATCGCCCGTCGTCTCAAGGGCGCCAGCGAACTGGGGGCCGAGCTCGATACGTATGTCGACATGACGGCTTTTGGGATTGCTCCGGCATTATTGATTTACGTTGTCTCGCTACAGGCATCGCCGACATGGCGTGTTTTAATGACCACGGCCGTCGTGCTTTCCGGGGTGGTGCGCCTGGCGCGTTTCAAGGCCCACGATCCGCATCGCGGCCAGATGGGGTATCGCGGCCTGCCGATAACCGTCAGCGCCGGCTGGGTCGCCGTTTTGGTTTATTTCAGTCAAACATTGCGCGCGGAATGGTTTTCCCTTAGCCAGGGCAGTGTTGCCACTCTGTTTATTGTCGGCGTCATGATTTTAATTGTGTTGCAGGTTTCCAATGTCCGTTACCCCAAACCCAGTAAACGGATGATTTTTTTTGTGCCGTCCATTATTCTGGTCATGCTGTTGTTTGTCCCGCTGGTAAACAATATTATTCGTTTCATGCCCGATGAAAAAGCGGAGGGGTTGGCGTTGATTTCTTCGTCCTTGATGGTGTTGATGGGGATCGGATACGTTATGTTCGGGCCATGGCTTCACAAGAAACCCGCGTCCGACGATTCGTTATAGCTTGACAAATTTCACGAAAACTCCGAAAAACCGTGAACTGTGACTTGACCAGATGCATGCCTGTCGGCAGAAGACGGTGGATGATGTATGATGATAAACGATAAAAACGATGTTGATAGGCTGCAGGCGGTATGGCGTGATTTTCGTGCCTATCTGGAATACGAACGCGATGAAGGCCACGCCCGGATCATCGTCATGGATACGACACGGCAACGGGTGGAATCATGGGCGGCGCCGCCGCAATCCCGGGCATCGTCCGCTAAGGCCGTGACGGCTCCGCCCGTCAGCAGCGTTGCTGCATCCTCCATTTCCCCTGAAACGTCCGAAGCGTCGACGCTTGGTGAGATTGCACGCGATATCGCCGCCTGCACCCGTTGCGACTTGGCGCGTACCCGTACCAATACCGTCCCCGGTCATGGGCATCCGCGTCCGCAATTGTTGTTTATCGGGGAAGCACCCGGCGAAGAAGAGGATCGCCAGGGGTTACCGTTTGTGGGACGTTCCGGCGCATTGTTGACCCGTATGATTAAGCGAATGGGCCTTTCGCGTGATGAAGTTTTCATCGCCAATATCCTCAAGTGCCGGCCGCCGGGTAATCGCACGCCGACATCCGCGGAACGGGAAACGTGCCGGCCGTTTTTGGAACGACAGATCGCGACCCTGTCTCCGGCTGTTATCGTTATCTTGGGTGCGACTGCATTGCATGGTCTTTTACAGGTGGAAACAGCGATTTCGCAATCGCGTGGTGTATGGCATGAATACCGTGGTATTCCGGTGATGCCGACGTATCATCCGTCGTATTTGTTGCGTAATTTGAAAGCCCGGTTTGATACCTGGGACGATATGCTGCAGGTTCTCGACCGGATCGGTCGCCGGCCGCCGCCGATAGATGACCACAAGGGCAAGTCTTGAAAAGCATCGTTTTTTTTGCCATTGACAAAGGGGCCGGTCTTGAGGCATATTATATGTGTAGAAGGAGCTTTAAAGGAGCTTTATAGTGATTCAACAGGTTGAGTATATAAATGTTTGAGGAGGGGACGCTATGAATAATTTGTTGCGCATCTCGCTGATATTGTTGTTGATACTGAGCATAGCGGCCCTGGCGATGGGGTGGATGCTGTTTGATCAACGCCAGGAAATTAAAGGGCGGTTGCTGGCGGCGGAGGATACTTTGGTGGAAGTGGCCCGTACCATTGAGCGGGAGACACCGGCAGAGTTGACCGATCGAGATTTACCGAAAATGCAGATCGACCGGAATCAGTTGCAGACGTATTATGGGGAAGACGATCAGGGCAATGTGATCGTGGGAGGCCCCGGCACAATGGACGAGGTGTTGCGCCAGTTGCGGGGGCGGGCGGCTTCGCAGTACGCCTATTACAACGATACCCGTGCGGCATTGAAGCAAACGAGAGAGGAATTGGCGGCCAAAGAGACGGAAATCGAGGCGAAAGAGGAACAACTGGCGCAAAGCATACAGGCGCGCGAGCAAGCGGAAGCCGAGAAAACGGCGGCACTCAATTCCCTTGGCGAGCGTGACGAGCGGATTGCCGGTTTGAATCGTGAAATGGAACGGATGGAAGGCCGCATCGAGGAACAACGGGAACGTGTCGCCGAGTTGAACGACGATGTCGCGGATCTGAGACAGCGTAATGAGTCTAAGTTAGCGCAGATTGAAGATTTGCGGAGACGGATCGCTGAACGGCCTACGGTCGAAGATCTCGATAGTGACAGAGATCCAATAGTGGAAACACGGGATGTCATGAAGGGGCATAAAGGTCAGGTTCTGCTGGTTAACCGGGATTGGAATTTCGTGATTTTAAATATGGCCAGGGACGACCATTCGGTACGGCGCGATTTGACTCTATTTGTTCAACGTGACGACAAATTAGTCGGCAAGGTACGGGTCTCCGATATCAAGGGCGACGATCGGCGTCTGGCCGTTGCCGATATCATGGATGACTGGCTGCAAATGCCGATCGAGGAGGGTGACTATGTCTTCTTCTAAGTTTCTGACAATTCTGGTGTTGCTGGCCCTGGTTTTTTTCGCCGCCCTCATTACGCTGCAGGCTTTGGAATGGATGCATTTCGACGCAACGCCCAGTGTCTGGCCCGGAAGTCGTTGATGACTGATTCAGCGCCAAAGCAATGGTATCGTGTCCTTTGCCTGGTGATCGTGACCGTCGGCCTGACTTTGGCGGCGACGGGATGTGCGACCACTCAGGACGACGATTCCGATCTCCCATGGAATGTGCGTCAGCCGTGGGAAGGCGCGCCCACCATCCCCGGGATGGGACAACATTAGAAACGTGTTTCTAGCGTGCCGCCCTGCGGTATCCGACCTGCCAAAGGAACAGTCCCGTTGCCGGCGCTGTTTGTACCCGTGCGGTACGTTGACGCGACGCAAGAATCGCGGCAGTCTCATCGACTGCGACCGATCCTGAACCAACCCGGATCAAATGGCCAGCCAAGCTGCGTACCATTTTATACAAAAAACCTTCGCTGATCGCCCGAATCGTGATCTCGGCGCCTTTACGGGTAACCTTCAACATGGACAGAGTCCGCGTTGTATCAGGAACATCACGGTTGGGGTTGGCGGTAAAAGCGGCAAAATCGTGGCGGCCGACAAGGATTGCGGCAGCCGCGCGCATCGACTCCATATCAAGGGGCGAGATGATGTGCGTCCTGTAGAAGCGCAAGAACGGTGGCATGACATCGTCGTTCCATATCCGGTAACGGTATTCCTTGCGCAGTGCGTCGCGCCGGACATGGAAATCGGACGGCACGATGCGGATGCGGTTAACGCGGATATCCGGCGGCAACAATGCATTCAAGCCGCGACGCCAGACATCCGTGGTAAACGCGGAACGGGTATCGAAATGCACTTCCTGTGCACGGGCATGCACACCGGCATCGGTGCGGCCGCTACCGTGGGCAACCACGGTTTCGCCGCTCATCGAGGCAATGGCCTTTTGCAACGTTTGTTGTACGGTGTTACCGGACGGCTGCGCCTGCCAGCCGGCGTACGTCGTGCCATCGTAGGCTAACGTAAGGCGGAGACGTTTCATGAAAATGGATCCTGCGAATCCAGGTAACTTTGCAGAATAAGCTGGGCGGCTGCCTGGTCGATTACGCGGCGGCGCTGTTTACGCCGTACGCCGGCGCTAATCAGGGATCTTTCGGCCAGTCGCGTAGTCAGTCGTTCATCCCACTCAATAACGGGTAATCCGGTGAGTTCGCGAACGCGATGCGCCAACAGTGCGGCGGCTTCCGCGCTTGGGCCGCGCGAGACGTTCATGTTGAGCGGCATGCCCACGACAATACATCTCACCGATAAACGAGTACCCCGGTCGACGACGGCTCGCACCGCGTCATCCAGGCTTTTAACATCCACCGTTTCCAGGGGCGTTGCCAGCATCGCGGTTTCATCGCTGACTGCCAGTCCGATACGATGCGTCCCATAATCGACGCCAAGACAACGTCCTTTCATATCATGTCCTTGTAACGCCGTGGATTCGTCAGGTTGATCCATGATCGATGAAAAGCGATGCTCCGCCATGACATTTTCAAGCCAACAATTCCTGAATAGCATCGACGGCTTTGTCGAACCCGTCGGGAGAGGTCAGGAACCAGTGACACTTGCTTTCCGCAAGGGTTGTAATATCTTTTCGCAGGTTTTCGTCAAAGGGATTCAGCAAGGCAACCAGAATTTCGGAACCAATCCGCTCGAAGGGCAGGGCTCCCCGTTGTACGATGAATTCAAGAGGCAGACTCTGTGCAGCTTCGCGCTGAATATCGAAAAGCTGCAGGTTGATCAACGGCATGTAAGCGTCTCTGGAAACCGTGACCAGTATCTTGTCGAGATTACTGAATCCACGGCCCCGCAGAACATGCAGCACGGAAACGGTGCCGGACCGTTTGCCGGCCGTTAGCTCGGTTAAATCCGTTACCACGCTCGCATACTCATCATCCGACAACAATTCAACTTGCAGCAGATTCCAGGCGAACGCCATTTCATCAGCAAGATTAAGTTGCATGCGTACGCTCTTGCGAAAATTGGCCGCGGCCGGTTTCGACGACTTCGGAGCGTCGGACGCAGCGGATTGCGGTAATGTCTCCGCCGATTGTGATGACGGACCGGTTGCGTCGCCTGCCGTCGGTTGTTCACCGTCATGGCTACCGCCGCGGATGGCGTCCATTTCTTCGATAAGCGTTTTAACTCCGGGATCATCTTCGGCATGCGCGCGCAGTTTGTCGACCCACTCGGCGGCCTCGTCGGTATTGCTTTCGTCAAGCAGAACCCTGACCAGTCGCATGATATAATTTTTGGCCTGTATGTGATCGCCGAGCTCATCGTACGCGTGCGCAACGGATTCCAATGCGCTACGGTCGTCAGGCATCACTTCGAGAATCTGCTCGAATGCCATTATCGTGCTGAATACATCGGATTCATCGTCGCTCATGTTCTTTTCTCCCGGATGATTCGTCGGCTCGATTGGTCGCTATTGCTCCATGCGTCTTCATGTTGTCGCGCTGAATGGCGAAAGGGATCGCAAGCGATCTACAACCTTTGGCAGGACCTCAAGTACATGAGCGATTTCCGCGGCCGTCGTGTATCGGCTGAGACTGAAACGGATCGAACCATTGACCATCGTAAATGGAACCCCCATGGTTCGCAAAACATGCGAGGGTTCGAGCGAACCGGATGTGCATGCCGATCCGGACGATGCGGCGATGCCGGCATCGCTCAAATCGTATAAAATGGCTTCCCCCTCGATATACGCGAAGCTGATGCTGCTGGTATTCGGCAGGCGTTGCTTTTGATCGCCGTTGATTCGTACGTCGCTACAGCGTTCCAGAATTCCGTGTTCAAGGCGGTCGCGTAACGCGGCAATCCGGTTATGATCGGCGTGCAGCGCGCGTTGCGCTATCTCGCAAGCGGCGCCCAGGGCCACGATGCCCGCAACATTTTCCGTGCCGGCGCGCCGATTAACTTCCTGATGGCCGCCAAGAAGTAGCGGCCGGATGCGAACGCCTTTTCGGATATATAGGGCGCCGATGCCTTTTGGGGCATGAATTTTGTGGCCGGACAAGGTCAACAGATCGACCGGAACACTCCGGACATCGATCGACAGTTTGCCGGCGGCTTGGATGGCGTCGCTATGCATTGTGCCGCCAAATTGTTTGACTTTTTCGGCAATACGCCGAATGGGGAAAACAACCCCCGTTTCATTGTTGGCCCACATAATCGACGTCAACGCCTTTCCGCCTGCCTGCAATGCTTCAATCAACTCCGTTTCATCAATCCGTCCCATGGAATCGACCGCAAGTTCGGTGACGTAATGTCCATTTGCCGCCAAATGACGACAGGGTGCGAGTACGGCCGGATGTTCCACTCGTGAGGTAATAACGTGTCGCAAGGCTTGATCGGCGGCAACGCTTCCCAAAATGGCCGTATTGTCGCCTTCGGTGCCGCATCCCGTGAAAATAATTTCGGACGGATCGGCGCCGATAAGCGACGCTACCTGTTCCCTCGCTTTTTCCACATACCGGCGTACCTGGCCGCCGAACTCGTGCATGCTCGAAGGATTACCCCACATCGTTGTCAAAAACGGTTGCTGCGCATCCAGCACCTCGGGCGCCGGTTGCGTGGTTGCGTTGTTATCCAAATACACCGGTCTCATGACTGCTCCTCGACCACCAGTTCGGCGGTTACGTATTCCCGCAGACGTGCTTCGACAACATCCTTGAGCGTGAATTGCGAAACCTGGCAATTGGCGCACATACCGCGCAACGCGACCAATACACGGTTCCCGTCCACGTCAATCAACTCTATGTCTCCGCCATCCTTGCGTAACTGCGGGCGAATATCGCGTTCCATCACTTCTTCAATGCGCCGGATCTTTTGCAGGTTAGTCAACCGACCGCCACTCCGTCCTGCCGCGTCGGCCGGCAATGCCGGCGTCGCCGCGTTCGCCTGTTCGTTTTCCAGTATCGCCGCCAGTTGCGGGTGACATTGACGGCAACCGCCGCCCGCCTTGGTATAATGGGTGATCTGTTCAATCGATGTCAATGCGTTTTCCCGTATCGCACGCCGGACTTCGTCTTCAGTGATGCCGAAACAATTGCAGACCACCTCGCCGGCCAGCATTTTCTTGCTCGGCGATTCACCGCGATAATTGGCGATCGCCTGTTCCAGCGCCTCGCGACCCATCACCGAACAGTGCATTTTCTGTTCGGGTAAACCACCCAGGAATTCCGCGATATCCTGGTTGGTAACCCGTTCGGCCTCGTCGACCGTCATGCCCTTGATCATCTCGGTCAACGCCGAAGAACTGGCAATCGCGCTGGCACAACCGAAAGTCTGGAATTTGGCGTCGGCGATGCGATCGTCTTCACCCAGTTTGAATGTCAGTTTCAAGGCGTCGCCGCAAGCCAGCGATCCCACCTCTCCAATGCCTGACGCGTCTTCAATGACGCCGACATTGCGAGGATGACGAAAATGGTCCATCACTTTTTCCGAGTAATCCCACATAAGTATTCCTTCGTATTACTTTATCGACAAAAACGATAACATGGGATATTATAGGCTACCGCGACGCAAATAGCACGAAAAAAAACATCCTTCATTGGAATACCGCAGGAGCTAACGTATGGCTATCGATCCGCAAACCGTACTGGACTATCATCGTGACGGCAAAGTAGGGATGCATTGCCGGCGACCACTGGCCTCTCGCGAAGATTTGGTCAAAGCCTATACACCTGGGGTTGCGATTCCGGTACGCGAGATCGCGGCGCACCCGGAAACTCTTTATCAGTACAGCGCCAAATCGAATCTGGTTGCGGTGGTCAGCGACGGCACCGCCATTCTGGGCTTGGGTGATCTGGGACCGGAGGCCTCGATTCCGGTCATGGAAGGTAAGGCGGTTTTGTTCAAAGCGTTTGCCGATGTCGATGCCTGGCCGGTGCCGCTGGCTAATTGCCGTTGCGCCGGTGCGGCGACCGGGCCTACCGATCCGCAACGGATCATTGATACGACCTGCGCGCTGGCGCCAATGTATGCCGGCATTAATCTTGAGGATATCGCCGCGCCGGCCTGTTTTACCATTGAAGAACGGCTGGATGACTTGCTTGATATTCCGGTCTTTCACGATGATCAGTGGGGGACCGCCGTCATTACCCTGGCCGGCGTACTCAATTTCTGCCTGATTTCCAACCGTAAAATCGATACGGTTCAAACCGTGATCAATGGCGCCGGCGCCGCCGGCATCCGGATTGCCGAAATGCTTAAGGCGGCTGGCGTACCGCGGATCGTCTTGTGCGACTCCAAAGGCGTGATCAGCACCGATCGAAACGATCTGACCGACCGTAAACGGGCGCTGGCTGTCGCGCCGTCCACGGCGCGGACCTGTGCCGCGTCATTGCGGGGCGCCGACTTGTTTATCGGCGTCTCGGTGGCCGACTGTTTGCGGCCTGACGATGTGCGCGGCATGGCGTCGTTTCCCGGTATATTCGCCATGGCGAATCCCGATCCGGAAATATCGCCTGACGCGGTGCGCGAAGCCTTGGGCGATGCACCCTGTGTCATGGCGACGGGACGTTCGGATTATCCCAACCAGGTTAACAATGTACTCGGATTCCCGTTTCTTTTCCGCGGCGCACTCGACGTGCGGGCGCGCAGCATAAATATGGCCATGAAAATTGCCGCCGCGCATGCCCTGGCGCGGTTGGCGCGGCAACCGGTGCCGGAATCTTTGTGTGCGTTATATCCAGATGAAAACCTGGATTTCAGTGAGGATTATTTGATACCAAAACCGTTTGACCGCCGTTTGTTTGTCGAGGTCCCGTGTGCGGTCGCGGATGCCGCGATCACGACCGGTGTTGCCGCAAACGGGTTCAAGCTGGAAAGTTACCGACAAAGCCTGGAACAGCGATTGCGCAAGATGACGTCTTTCGCATAGTTTTCTTATGGGATGAAAAAAGGATGAAAATATATTCCGCACTATTTCTGCTGGCAGCCGTGGCGGTCTCTGCACATCACGCCCCGGCAGCCGAGCCACGCATCAATTTGGTTTGTTCCACGTATCCAATCCGGCTACTGACGCGGGAAGTTACGGCAGAAGTTCCGTCGGTAAAGGTTGATCTACTTGTTCCGGCTGAAACCGGATGTCCCCATGATTATGTATTGACGCCAACCGATATGCGGCGGCTGATGCGTGCGGACGCCGTGATCGTAAACGGTTTGGGATTGGATGAATTCCTTAACAAACCTTTGATGTCGGTGAAACCGGACGCGGTAATAATCGATACGTCAGTTGGAATTGACGACCTGTTACCGGCGCGTATCCCGACGGTCGGCCAACGTCATGCGCACGGGCACGAAGACGATGAAACGCATGCCCACCATGGCGATGCGCATGGCGATTTCAATCCACACTTGTTTGCCTCGCCGCGGCATGCCGCCCGTCTGGTTATGAATATTGCGGCCGCGTTGTCCGAAATCGATCCAGAGCATGCGGCGTCGTATGATGCCGCCGCCCGTAACGCGGCCGAACGATTGCGTCGCCTGTCGCAGGACATGGCGTTGACGGCGACGGAATTCGCGCGCCGGAAAATAGTAACCCATCATAATGTTTTCGATTATCTGGCTCAGGATCTGGAGTTGGATGTGGTGGCGGTCATTCAGGGGGGACACGGACAGGAACCCACAGCAACGGAGTTACGAAGATTGATTCGCGTGCTGCGCGAACACAAGGTGGCTGTTTTGATTACCGAACCGCAATATCGCGATAATGTTGTCACGGTACTATCGGCCGAGACCGGGGTACCGCTGGCGACGCTGGATCCGCTGGCTACGGGACCGGAGGATGCCGATCTCGATTATTATCTGACTGTCATGCGTGCGAATATCGAAAAATTACAACGGTTGTTGCAGTGAATGGAGTCGGTTGCGCAAAAAATCAAACGCGACCATGGCGGGCATCAAACCGATCAGGCATGCCGGCTGGCGGTCCGTCGGCGATTTTTTTCGACGACGTTTCCGTAACGCTGAACGGTATCAGTATTCTTAACAAAGTCCGCGCTCTTGTTCCGATCGGTAAATCGACGGCCATTGTGGGACCGAACGGCGCCGGGAAAACCACCCTTTTGCTGGCATTGCTGGGACGGATACCGTATGATGGTGCTGTCCGTTATTGTTTGTCCGACGGCGTGGCCGTCGATCAAAAACCCCGCGTCGGGTATGTGCCGCAACGACTGGCGATTGATCGCGGTATGCCGTTGACGGTGCTGGAGTTTCTGGTGATTGGGCGCCAACGGTTGCCGGTATGGTTCGGCTGCCGCGCGCGGCATCGCGCCCATGCCGGCGCCATGCTGGACGCTGTCGGCGCCGCCAAGCTGGCGCGTCATAAGCTTGGAGATCTGTCGGGCGGTGAACTGCAGCGCGTCCTCCTGGCGCTGGCGCTGCAGCGCGATCCGGAGTTGCTGGTACTGGACGAACCATCGGCCGGCATCGATATGCGCGGCGAAAAGATGGTATGCGAATTACTCGATCAACTGCGCGCACGGTATGGATTTACGCAATTGATGGTTACGCACGATCTGGCAACCGTCGGCGCGCATGCCGAACATGTTATCTGCCTCAATCACCGGGTTACCGGCGAAGGAACACCGCAAGAAGTGCTGACGGCCAATGTGTTGACCGAGACCTACGGTATCCACATGGGAACATTTGACCAATGCGGTTTGTCGCGCGCTCCCAGCCTGTCTCAGAACCGGAATTCCTTAAAATGCTGATTCTTGAACCATTGTACGATATCGTCGGCCGCCTGTTGCCGTTCGAGGTGATGGACGCCACCTTCATGCGCCGCGCCCTGGTCGGTCTGCTGTTGCTGACACCGATGACCGCCGCCGCCGGTGTTCAGGTCGTCACCCACAGGATGGCTTTTTTCTCCGATGCCATCAGTCATTCGGTGTTTACCGGGTTAGCCTTGGGTATCCTGTTCGCTGTGCATCCGCATTGGACACTGCCGTTGTTCGCGTTGCTGGTCGGGCTGGGCATCGTCGCCGTACAGCGCCGGACCGGGTTGTCGGCCGATACGGTAATCGGCGTTTTCTTCTCGGCCGCTATCGCTTTCGGCCTGGCAATCATCAGCCGTGAGCCGGGTCTGGCGCGCGAGTTGCAACGCGTTATTTACGGCGATATTCTTACGCTGACCGATGCGGAAATTATGGGAACAGCGGTTCTGTTGCTGGTTTTAACCGGATTTCTAATCTTTGGTTTCAATCACTTGTTGTACATCGGGGTGAATGCCGACCTCGCCCAGGCTCATCAGGTTCGGGTTGCCGCATACCAGTATACCTTCGCCGGATTGCTGGCTCTACTGGTGGTGTTGTCTGTACGCGCGGTCGGTATGCTGCTGGTAACCGCCATGCTTATCGTGCCGGCGGCAGCGGCCCGCAACCTTTCACGCTCGGCAGGCGCCATGTTCTGGTGGGCGCAGGTGATTGCCGTCTCATCCGCAATCGCCGGTTTACTGATTTCGGCTCAGGATACGGTTCGGACGGCAACCGGAGCTACCATCGTTCTGATCATGTCCGTTTGGTTTGCCGTCGGCGCGATCGTCGCCGGTCTCCGCCGCCGTGGCGGGGGGTAGGGCTAAGCCGGGTTTTGCTCGCAACCCAGGGGTCAGAAATCAGAGGTCTTCCGCGGAATCTGTGGGTAGACGTGATCTCTTGTGGATACCTGAAGCGACAATCTGCCGCATCGGTGGAAGCAGGTCGGGTAAGGGTATCCGGGGAAGGGTGGCGGTTAAGTGGGCGGTTAAGTGGGTCACTCATGGGTGAGGCTCTTGCAAAACCTGCCTGTAAGCGTTCACGGTTCAAGGTTCACGGTTCACGGTTGAAGAAAAGCGGCATATGACAATTTAATTGAGCATTTGAAGATATCAAAAGTGGTGGCAACCTTGGCCGGAAACAAACAAAAA
>PWZG01000102.1 GCA_003567575.1 PVC group bacterium
CTTTGGTCTTTAGGTATTTTGGTTTTCTTTGGGTACTTGGGTATTTCGTCATTCGTCATTCAATGGCACGTCACGAAAGTCGAAACTATAATGCCATAATCCCTTAAGTAAGTGCCATTCATGACAGACTCTTTGGAGTTAATTCATCGTACTTGACGTACCCCGCGCTAGAAGCTGAATGTATAGAAAAGATCAATGGCATCTTCGGCGCTGCTGACGGCCTCGAGAAAGAGACGCCGGGTTAAGCGGTAACGCATCATGACGCGACTTGTCGGCATAAAAACGCCGACACCGTAGTGTATTTCCAGCCTCGGTCCGACACGTCCGCTGACAACGACCTCGGTTTCTTTGCCTGTACCGACGGTATCCAAATGGACATCATCAATCCCGAACTCCTCGACTACGCCGCTAAGTCTCATCCCGCCGCCGACGCCGAGGGATACGGCGGCCATCGCGAGCATGGACACGCCTTCGTCGTCGGCGCCGGTCAGGGGCCGGCCAAGGATCAAGTACGACAAGGCTTCTTCTTCCGGCAACGCGGGTTCCGAGAACAACGTCATGCGCGGATCGTCCGGCCGTCCTTCCACGCGTAATCCGGCCTCGACACCATACGCCGGCGCCTCACGCACCGCCTCGATATAAATATCCGGCTGATCCACCGGTCCGGCAAACAGGAACCGGCCTTCACGAACAGTCAGGCGTCGACCGTAAGCACGATATTCTCCGTCGACGATACGTATTTCGCCGTAAACTTGCGGTACGCCGCCGATCGCCTGCTGCACATCCAAGTTACCGGCCAGTCGGGCGGTAAGCCCATAGCCGCTGATGGCCACCCGGTTGCCAAGCGCCAGCTCGACACCCATCGTCATCGTCCAGTCGTCCAGCATCCCTGGCCGCGGTTCTTCCGGTTCCTCCGTATCATTATCCGAAAAAACTACATCCGGTGACGTACGTACGGCTGTTTCCGGTCGTTCCCTCACATTGATTTGTGCCCACGGGATGGTAATCCTGCCGGTCATGATCGCTTCGTCGGGACCAAGTTGCAGTTTGATATCCGGATTGGCGGTCAACGTGGCAACGGCATTATAGGCCAATTCAAGATCATGGCCTTGCATATGAAACGTCGCCTCCCAGGGATCATCGGACCAGTCTGCTGCGCCCGACAGCGTCGCCTTGCCTTTGCCGGCGCGTAAATCCCCCTCCAGCATGCCGGACCGGCCGTCGACGGTGAGAGTGATGTTGATGCCGCTGAGACTGACTGGGATCGCGACGGATTCCACCGCCGCATCGGATAGCACGATCTCGCCATCGATCCGCGGATCGCGAATATCGCCGGCAAGATGAAATCTTACATTAATCATTCCCTCAAGCTCATGCAGCAATGGAATGAACGGCAGCGCTACGCCCAAGTCCAGCGATTCCATGATCAGGCTGCCATCCAACGCACCCAGTCTGCCGTCAGGACCGATATCGATTGCGGCATCCACTTTGGCGCTCCCCATATCGCCGGCGATAACGTCCAGCTTCACCCAGCCTTGTTCCTGCCCGATACCGGATTCCAGCATAAGCGTCTCGAACGTGATATGCAGGATCTCGTCTTCCAGCACGCCGGAACCGGTCAGGGTTGCGTATCCTTCGTCGACAGCAATGTTCAAGAGCGCTGCAGGACGTTTATCGCCGCCCCACGTGACCGTCAGCATCGCCTTCAATAAGCCCGATACGTCAACTTCCGGCGGCGCCCAATGCGCCAGATATTTCAAATCTAAATCTTCCAGAAGCACGACAACGTCGCCGGAAGGCCCCAGTCGTATCGTCTCGGGAAAGCGCAGGCGCGTATCGCCATGATGCCATTCATGGGCAGCCACGATAAACTGCTTGTCCGTCGCATCCCAGCTTAGCAAGGGATGTTTATGCAGTGTCCAGTCAAAACCGGCTACCGCAACGGACGCTTCTTGCATCCGTGCGGTCCAGGCCATCGCTTCGTCCAGGCCGCCGTCAAGAAGTATATCCAGATCAACCGGCCCGTTTTCCGTCCCCAGCGTCAACCGGTGCTCATCGCGTGTACCCTCCAGCGCAATTCGCAGATCGCCGGCATGATGCCCTTGCGCAGGCAATTCGATGGTTTCCGCATTTAATCGCAGGCTGCTCACGGATGTTCCCATATCCGCGACATCGCCCGACAGGTTCAGAAGCCCCATGCTCACCTTGTCTGACCAACCCAGGTTTTCCCCTGTCAGACGGAAAGAAAAATCGGGAGCTGTCGGCATGCCATGGACATCGAAACTCCCCGTTAGACGTCCCTGTCCTTCGGGATGCCAGACCGCCATATCCGCCACATCCACGCGGCCGCTTGCCGATAGGCGCTCGTGCCATGCGGCATCAAGCGTCATTTCGCTGTCACGCGATGCTATGCGCCCTGCATCCAGACGCCATCCGGTATGCGGCCGGTATGAAACATCGCCGGCGACAGCCAGCGGTATATCGTTCCACTGCGCGTCCATCGCAACCAGATTCAGATCCAGCATCAGTCCTTCCGCCGCCAGCCCGGCCGCGATATTCGCTTGTGCGGACACAATCAAAGGCGCCTGAGGAAACCAAGGCTCAAGCTGCAAATCTTTTAGCCGGATTTGTGCGGTAAGGTTGGATTGCGTCACCCACTCGACGCCGCCACTGACCGCGATCGAGCCGTCCAAGGCATCTACCTGAAGCGATTCCACGACAACATGCCGCCAATCGCCGTGTGCGATCATATTCCAGCCGCTCTCGGGAACCTGTTCGCCTTCCAGTTCCCATGCGGCCGTGAACCGGTAATCATCCAGCGACCCGTCGATGCGCAACGAGCCGTTCCGCGATCGCGCCATGAATGGTTCCCGCGGCGGCCACGTCAGATCCGCCCACGTCATCTTCAGGTCCATGGGTAACGACGGATTGAGCGGCGCAATCCGGCCCGCGACAATGATATCCGCCAATCCGGTGGTTCGCAGGTTGATCCGGCAATCAGACACATGGTTGCGGAACACCGCCTCAACGCGTAACGGTTCACCTTGGTACGCTTCGTGTATGTCGGCATTCCAGCGGAGTTCCAGAGGGTAGTCGCCAGTCATGGTTACGGCGCCGGACGCTTTCGCCGAAAAAAGGGTATGCGTCACGCCGAAATGGTGAAGCGTCAGTAAATCGGCCTCCATATCCGCTGTCAAGGCAACGGCGTCGACCGTATTCGTCTGGTCACCCTGCTTGACGTGAATTCCCGTAATCCGCAAATCGGCGAGATATAGATCGACCGGAAGACGGATATCCGGCAATGTGATGGCCTCGCGTTGAGCCGGATTCAAGCGTTCAAACAATGGAATGCTTTCCGGCTCCCCGGCATCCGGGATTTCCAGGAATACGCCGTCGGCATGTAGAGATGAAACGCGCAGACTGCGCCAAGGCAGCGAACGTAGATCCCAGTGTCCGTGCAAATGCTTTATCGACATCTGTAGCGTATTGTCATGCCATCGTATATTCCGGACATCCAAACCATCCCATATGCGGCCGCTTTCGATATCGAGACTGAGCCGGGGGGTTACCGTCATGATGCGTGCAGCCAGCCAACGTGCCCCGGCGGTAGTGAACACGAGGCCGTAAAACGCGCCACACATGATGACGCCACCTAGCAGCAACGCCGCCATAATCGCAATCCGAACTGGGTGCCGTCGTTTTCGCTGCGCTGTTTTAAGCGTCTTCATATTTCCGTTCCCATGGATAAATGAAGTCGTATGGGGCGGTTGGGATCGCTGATTCCACATGCCACATCCACGCGCAGCGGTCCCACCGGGGTACGCCACCGGATTCCCACGCCGGTACCCATCTCCAAACCGTCCTCGAAACCGATGTCCGCCGCCGCGTTGCCGACATCGAGGAAAGTCGCCGCACGCCATCGCCTCGACAGGGCATAGCTGTATTCCAGGCTGCCCGTAACGAGATAGCGTCCGCCGATCCGGTTTCCTTCGTCATCACGTGGAGAAAGCGATTCATAGGCGAACCCGCGCACACTGTGGTCGCCGCCGGCAAAGAATCGCAGCGACGACGGTGTCTGTTTAAAACTCTCCGTCGTTAATGCGCCGTATTCCGCGCGAATCAAACCTCGATGCCGCCCCGCGCTCCTGAAAATTTTACCTTCAATCTTAAATCTTGCCAGCGAAATGTCCGAGCCCAGATCCGGGTGCGCGCCCATGATGGAGCCGAACAGTTTATCACCACGGTCAGGATGTAAGCCACCGCGCGTCCGACGGCGACCGAGCGACATGCCCGGCAGCAACAGGTAGGACTGTCCGCGAACATCCGCCTGCGTAAACGATTCTTCTTCCCAACGCAAAAACAGATGTTGTTGCCAGCCTCCGGTCAACAGGCGTTCCCGTTGCACGGCCGCGGTCTTTTTCTCGCTTGTCTTATCCTTTATCTCTTCTCGCTGCCAACCGTACAATAACTGCAATCGATGATCAAGCGGTGGATTCAGTGGAACGGTATACTGCGCGCTGACATTCTGCCGCACTTCCGATAGTTCCGCTGCCGTGTCGAGACTGTGTCCGCGCCGGTTAACCCACGGCCGCCGCCAGTTTAAACGCAAACGCGGGCCGACATCGGTTGTCATCCCAACGCCAATGCCTGCTTGATTCGGGTCGCCCATCGTGACATCGGCATCCACGGGAACA
>PWZG01000424.1 GCA_003567575.1 PVC group bacterium
AAAATGACATTGAATGATTGCTTATGGCCTGATATTATGTTTTTTGAAGCAATCACAAACAAACAAAGGGTGGGGTGATATGATGGATTGTGTTTTTATCCGTGATCTGCTGGTGCGTTGCGTTATCGGCATTTTCCCCGAGGAACGGGACAAAAAACAGGATGTCTTGATCAACGTGACGATGGAGACCGACCTTCAAGACGCTTGCAAAAGCGATGCCATTGCCGACTCGATCGATTACAAAAAGGTCAAGCAGGAGATCGTCAATGTTGTCGAAACATCACAATACCAGTTGGTTGAATCCATCGCGGGACGTGTCGCCGACATCTGTTTGAGCGAACAGCGGGTGCTACGGGTAACGGTGACCGTTGAAAAACCGGGAGCAGCCAGGTTTTCCAGGAGCGTTGGGGTAAGTATCGTGCGTGAAAAGGGGTGATATGAGCGTGGATGTATTTATCGGGATGGGTTCGAATATCGAGGCCGATCTGAATATTCCGAGAGCGCTTGAAGCGCTGCTGTCTCGGGCCGACGTTACCGGCATCTCGATTTTTTACCGATCGACTCCAGCCGGCGGGAAGCGGCAGCCGCCGTTTACCAACGGCGTGGTCAGGATCAACTGGGCCGGGACGGCGGTCGAGTTGAAACTCAATGTGCTACGTGAAATCGAAGCCGCACTGGGCCGCCGTCGTAGCGCCGACCGATACGCCGATCGGCAAATTGACCTCGATCTCCTTTTGTTCGGTCAGGAAAACATCAGCACACCCGAGTTGACGGTCCCTGATCCGGATATCGTGGAGCGACCGTTTATTTATGTTCCATTGCTGGAACTGGAGCCGGATGTATCCCTGCCGGGAAGGGGACCGCTTTCGCAACACTTATCCGGTTCCCTGCTGCCTGCCGTCGGGGGATTGAAGCCGGCGGTGCGCTTGACGGAACATTTGCGCATCACATGGCGTCGCGCGCTGAAACACCATTGTTTCAACCAACCCGATTGACGTACTCAGAATCCGAAACCCAGGTTCTTTTCGCCGAATGCACGTTTGGAAGGCGCTTTGCTCCAACTGCGACGGCCGGGTTTTTCCAGAAAACACAGCGCCACCTGGCGTTGCGAGTCGGCAATGACATGCACGGCCAGTCCCGGCGTGTCCCGCGTCACATCAATGACGCGAACCATGCCGGCGAACGGGGTTTGATCCGGTAACAGTTCACCCAGGCGATTGCGTGAATTATTGAAGAAAGCGCGATTAAACGCACTGGCGCTATTCCCCGGATAGACAGGCAGATAGACGATGCGCGCCTCGACCAGATCGAGAAAAAAATGCGTGCCGTAAGAAACTTCCGGCACATGGCCCGCCTCTTCGCGGGCTACTTCAACCAGTACGGCGGCGTTGGTGATGTCGGCGTAGTTGACGTGAACACCCAGTTGCGGGTTGGCCGATCCCCAGCGGCCCGGACCAATGAGCAGGTAACGACCGTGCGCCAGCTCGGGTAACGCATTCAGTCGGCCGATAACACGACCAAGCGTCGCCTGCATGTCCGCCGACGGACACTGGGCATATTGCTGCGCATCCACGTACACGATATAACGCAGATTCTCGACAATCCCACCGCAGAGTAACCGGTCGGTACGAAATAAAACACGGTCCGGCGGCACCGATTCCGGCATGTCAATATCGGGTGTCGCACCCGGCAACCACATCGGACGACATTGCAACAGGTTTAAACGCATGACGTGATTGCGGTCGACAAACGCGGTGAACTCCGTATCAACCGGATGCCCGTACGCTTTCTCGAGACGATCAAGCATGTCTCCAATCATTTCGGTAAATGTCGTGCGCCGTACCAGGTTGGCGAAGGTAAGGACGTAACCGTGCGCCGGCTCGGATACCAGACGGCTGAACGGTTCGAATAAATTGCCGTCACGCATAATCGAGATCATCAAATTCATGCCCGGATAATCGCGATCGGCCAGTAATTCGGCGACCGGTACCGTGGTCAGTTCATTGCTGCGCAAATCCAGAACATCCACTTCATGTTGCGAATAATGCGCGATCGCCTTGCCGACTTCCGGGCGCAGTTCCGGGTGGCTGACGGCAATAATCCGCGGATAATCGCCACCCACACGGTTGACCGCACGCGTGCCAAGCCCGAAAACCAGACGGATAATGCCCCGGCGCGGATCAATTCGATCGTTCCAGGCATACAGATTGCGCGAAAAAGCAACGCCGGCCAGCGCCGGAAAAAACGTGTGCTTGTACTGACTGCCTGAAACCCGCTGCAACAATATCGCCATCTGTTCCTCGCTCTCAAGCAGACCGCGACGGCGCCGATACGCCAGCGCATCCGGGTTCAAAACGCTGGCGTAAACGCGTTTGATGGCCCTTAACAAAGCCTCCAGCCGTTCCGAAACACTGCCTTGATTGACGCAAAACACACTTTCGTATTTGCCGGCAAACGCATTGCCGAAACTGTCCTCGAGTAGACTGCTGGAACGAACGATAAAAGGCGTGTCGCCAAAATGTTGCAACACTTGGCTGAAACGGGCCATGATATTGTCGGGGAAACGGCCCTCTAAAAAACGGCGTTCGATATCCGGAAACGCGTCCCAGGATAGCGTCGTACGCTCCGTGGCGTCCAACCGGGTGCGGAAGAGGTCGTTGTCGACCAAAAACGTGAAAAAAACGTCGGCCCCAAGGAAAAAAGCATCCGGTTCCTCGAGAATATTCTCGAAACTGCTGTTACCGTGCTCGCCCAGCAGTATCCGACGTGCCAGCAACATGCCGGCTGCCTTGCCGCCTATGCGGCCCGAACCGATCAAACGCTCCCGGATATAAGTCAAATCCTCAAGGGTAAGATGACGGGCAGCAAGATCGACAAAATGCGGATCGACCCCCATGACGCGACGAATCATTTCCTGTTTGAGCGCCGGAATGTCCGTCGCACGCTCTCCCGGATCCGTTTCACCCTGGGTGTACTCGGCAAGCTTAATGTAAAGACTGTCCCATGGCGTCGGAATACGCCACACAGGCTTCGCCGACGCCGCCGGCGATGACCTGAGATCCGGCGTAGCATCGTACACCGTGCATGGCCGCCAGTCGGTAGGCGATAAAACCTCGTGCGGCAAAAACATGGTCGGCGTGTAACGATCCCAGACCTTGAGCGGATGAACATAAAGACGATGATCATGACGCACCATCTCCAAAAGCAGTTGCGTCGTATCACGAATGCGCGCAATCGTACGATCGCTGTGACGCCCGCGTTGCAGCATGAAATAACTCACCGTTTGCAAATCGTAAAGACGCGGACAGGTTACACGGAAAAAATCCGCCAGCAAATCATCGGTTGCCCAGGCATTGAGAAGATCCGTCAGATTGTCAAAAACATAACGATAACCGGCGCCGTTCCGATTTAGCAGCCGGTCGATATGACGCGTAAACCGATCGAAACCCACCTGGGGATCGAAGGTAAACACCTTGGTTTGCGACGGGATGTCACGCAGTGACGGCGTTTTGGAAAAACCTACCAGCGCAGTGGGACGCCCGTCATGGACGGATTGCCGCAGAAAAGACCGCGCCATGACATGGTAATCGCCGATGGAATCGGTTTGCCAAACCACGTTGTCACCCGTGCGCAATCCGTCAATAATCTTGTCCAGGGCCGGAATTCCGGTGGCGATGATTCCAGAATTGGGTTTCATAATGCTCACTGTCACCACGGATGATTCTCCGTCCAAGGGCAACCGTAACGTCACACTGTTACTTGCCGAACCATTATATCAGACAGCGGTAATAATTCAAACTGTTTAGAGCCTGTCCGATCATATCGGCTGTTATATGCTGAACTTCAACTGGTTACGAATATTATCAAGAAAAAGTGTTCAGATGAAAAAATAAAAAAAATAAAAAAAATAAAAAAACCCGCTTTTCGCTGTTGACATTGGTAGGATGAGGTGGTTTAATGTGCAGCGAGGTGGGATAAATGAACAGTCAAAATCCAGATCAAAAACCAGATGGATTGCTTGATGGCGGCGGCATCAGCGATAGCGGTGCTTTCGTCAATCAGTATCTGCATACTCTGGATTCCAAGCGGCGGTTGACTATTCCGTCGGAATGGCGCGATTTGGTGGGGGCTCCGGCACGGTTGTATGTGCTGCCTGGAGTGCATGACTGTTGTTTGTCGGTATTACCGGCGCGCGAAATGATGCGGCGGTTGAACGAATCGCGGCAACGTTTGAAGCTTTCCGACCAGAAAGCGAGGCAGTTTAACCGGATACTGGCGTCCCGTGCCGATTTATTGACGTGGGACAAGGTGGGGCGAATCCGTATCAAGGATTCGTTGATGGAGTATGCCCGGATAGAAAATCAGGTGGTATTGGCGGGTGCGTTCGAGGGTTTCGAGTTATGGAATCCGGAGTTATGGCAAGCTTCCGGGGCGTTGGATCAGAAGCAGTTTGCCGATGTTGCCGGTTATGTTGGACTCTAAAGAGGCAAATGGATCATGGAAGCATCGTTCAGTGATGGTCGACCAGGTGGTCAGTTACCTGGCGGGCGCCGGTGGCGACGGCGTGTATATCGATGCTACGGTGGGCAGCGGCGGCCATACGGCGGCTTTGCTGGACCGGTCGGGCAGCAGCGGTGCGCGCGTGCTGGGGATCGACCGGGATACGCAGGCGCTGGAACGTGCCGGTCGTCGGTTGCGTCCGTATGGCGGTGCGGTTTGTCTGCGGCATGGTTGTCTTTCGGAGATGCAGGCGATTGCGGCCGCCGCGCAATGGCCGTCGGCGGATGGAATTGTCATGGATATCGGTGTTTCGACGGATCAACTGGACGATGCCGGCCGGGGATTCAGTTTTTCGAGCGACGGCCCATTGGATATGCGGATGGATCCGGGCAGCGGCGATACGGCGGCCGACATGATTGCCGAGTTGGACGAGTCGGCTTTATGCAGCTTGTTTCGCGATTACGGCGAGGAGCCGGCAGCGCGTCGGATTGCGCGGCGCATTGTCAGGGAACGCGCGCGCGCCCCGATTGTGAGGACAGCGCGTTTGGCGGCGGTGATTGCTTCGGCTTGCGGCGGTCGCGGATCAGGCGGACGTCACCCGGCGACACGTTGTTTTCAGGCGTTACGGATTGCAGTGAACCGGGAACTGGAGCAGTTGGAGGGCGGTTTGGAAGCGGCTCTGGCGTTGTTACGGCCGGGCGGCAGGTTGGTTGTCATAGCGTTTCACAGCTTGGAGGACCGCCGGGTGAAAACCTGTTTCCGTTTGCACGCGGGGCGGAACATTGCGTTGGCCGGCGGTGGAAGCCGTTTCGAATACATTGCGCCGCGGGTACGAATTTTAACACGCCGGCCATTAACACCGGATGCGATGGAAGTTGCCCGCAATCCGCGGGCGCGGTCGGCGAAAATGCGGGTTGTTGAAAAGGAGGGCGAAGATTATGAATCGAACACGACGAAGAGCGGTTAAGACTAAGCGGCGTAAATTGATTCCGATTCCGTTCACGTCAGTCATTGCGCTGATCGCGGCGGGCGCATTGTTTTATCTGTGGTTATGCGGAAAGTGCGATGAAATGGGCCGCATGCTCAAGGACGCGGAACAGGAACAAGTCGTTCTGCAGCGACGCTTTCAGAACGAGTCCTTGAAATGGGCCAATTTGCGCGCCCCGGAAAACATCAGGGATGCACTGGACCGTCACGACCTGACCATGGGTTGGCCGACACGCGATCAGATCGTTCGGCTGTATGATGTTGATGTGGAGCGGACCTATTCTATGGTCGGTTTGCGCGGCGGAATGCGTTAGACTCCGGGGTGACCGTAACATGAATAAAGGGGTTGAGGGATGGCGGTTTTGCTTCGTGGGTACCGCGCTGGGACTATGCATGATCGGATTACTGATTCGGCTGTATGTATTGCACGTGGTGGTGAATGTTTCCGGTAATCCCGACCTGACACAGGGTCGCTCATACGAACGGGATTTGCACGGCAGCCGCGGTCGCGTCCTGGAAAGTGGTCCGTTCCAAAACACTCTGGCGCTCAATGTTGACCTGAAAAACGTCTGCGTCAACCCGCAACGGTTACAGCAAGAAAATCTGGTTTCGGAAGCAGCCCGCGCTTTGGCGGAAACGCTGGCGCTGGATGTTGATGTGCTGGCCGTTCGCATGTCGCGTCCGGGCCGGCAGTTCGAGTATGTGCAACGGTTTGTTCCCAAGGAAACGGCCGCTCGTGTAGAACAACTGGAATTGCCGGGCGTTTTTTTTCGTGATACGGTGGCGCGACATTATCCTTTGAACACATTTTTGTGTCATGTCATCGGGTTTGTCAACCATGAGGGTGTTGGTAGTGCAGGGGTCGAACAGCGTTTCAACCATCTATTGCGGGGGACGCCCGGAGTACGACACGAATTGCTGGATGGCGGACGTCGCGAAATACCCGATCGGCGTATCCGCGAAGTGGCGCCGCAGCCGGGTGCGGATGTGGTGTTGACGATCGACCAAACGATCCAGGGCTTGCTGGAACAGGCGCTGGACGGCGCCATGGCGGAGCATGGCGCCAAGGCGGCATGGGCGGCGGCACAACGGGTCCGGACAGGTGAAATCCTCGCCATGGCATCGCGACCGGCCTATGATTTGAACGATTTCCAACGATCCAGCGAAGATCAACGACGGAACCGTGTTATCGGAGAAGTTTTTGAACCCGGTTCGGTTATGAAACCGGTCGTCGTTGCCGCCGCGATCAACGAGGGACTGATTACGTCGTCAACGGTATTCGATTGCGAGAACGGGCTGTGGTATCACGCCCGGCGGCCGTTACGCGATTACAGTCCCCATGGCCGCTTGTCGGTGGCGGATATTTTGCAAAAATCCAGTAATATCGGGACGGCAAAAATCGCGTTGGAACTGGGTGAACCCCGTTTGGAATATTATTTGCGCGAATTCGGATTCGGTTCCGTTCTTGGAATCGATCTTCCCGGCGAGGAACTCGGTATCCTTCATCCCAACGCGCGCTGGTCGGCGTTGTGTGCAACACGTATTGCCATCGGGCAGGGGGTGGCGGTAACTGCACTCCAGATGCTGAGCGCGATTAACGCGATTGCCAACGACGGGTACTTGATGCAACCGTACGTGGTGCGCGAGGTGCGCAGTCACGACGGAAACTCCATCCTTTACCGTGGCGAACCAAAGGTTTTGCGGCGGCCCGTCAGCGCACAATCCGCTGCCGTAACTATGGCGATGATGCGTCGCGTTACCGAACAGGGCGGTACCGGACGCGCGGCACGGCTGGAAAACGTTGCCGTCGCCGGCAAAACCGGTACTGGTCAGAAACCCGTCGACGGCCGCTATTCCGACACGGATTATATGGCCACGTTTGTAGGTTTTTTTCCCGCCGAAAATCCCGAGGTAAGCATGATCGTGGTGGTGGATTCGCCGAAACCGCGGTATACCGGCGGCGCCGTGGCGGCGCCGGTATTCCGTGAAGTGGCCGAACCCCTGGTCCGGTACCTGGATATCGGCGATCCGCTACCGCGTCTGGCGCAACAACCCAAAGATGGATTCCGATAATGAAATTGAGAGAACTACTCCAACCCGCCGGCATCGTTGTGCCGGACGCCCACGCTGAGCTTGACGTCAACGCCGTCGTTTGCGATTCGCGACGTGTCCGACCGGGAACGATGTTTGTTG
The DNA here is from genome assembly GCA_003567575.1 of PVC group bacterium. Taxonomy (GTDB): domain Bacteria; phylum Verrucomicrobiota; class Kiritimatiellia; order CAIKKV01; family PXCX01; genus PXCX01. The sequence goes on from PWZG01000424.1 coordinate 7,681, forward strand.
CCTTGTGCGGGCAGATGCACGATGGCCTCACCTTCGTCGATGACGCCGTCGAACGCGGAGCCGTCGCCGTCTTGAGCTCGCAAGCGGTTAAAGTACGTGGCGGAATTCCCGTGTTTACGGTGCCGGATACGCGCGCCGCGTATGCAGTGACCAGCGCCAGGTTGCACGATAATCCGTCGATGAAGATGAAGGTCTGCGGCGTAACCGGCACAAACGGTAAAACTACGGTCGCATTCATGGTGCGCGACATGTTGCGTCAGGCCGGCGCCACGCCCGGTATGATCGGAACCGTGCAATACGAAATCGGATCGCGTATTATTCCCGCCTTGCGTACCACGCCGGATGCCGGCGAGATTCAGCAGTTACTCGATCAAATGGTGCATGCCGGATGCCGTTCGGCAGTGATTGAAGCTTCATCGCATGCCGCCGACCAGAAACGTGTCTGGTCGGTTGCGTTCGATGTCGGGGTGTTTACCAACTTGACGCAAGACCATTTGGACTACCACGGGAATATGGAAAACTACTATCAGGCCAAGCTGAAGTTTTTCACGCGCCTCGGCTGGTGCGGTAAATCGGCCGTGGCGGCTGTCAATATCGACGATCCCGTGGGACGGCGACTGGCGAAAGAACAAGATATACAGGCAACCATCCTTACCTATGGCGTAACGTCCGATGCCGATATACAGGCAGTTGATGTGGTAACGGATACGGACGGTAGTCGTATGACGGTTCGGTCGCCATGGGGAGAACAACAATTGCGGATCGGTTTGCTGGGTAGTTACAACGTCAGCAACGCGCTGGCGGCATTCACCGCCGGCGGCGCCATGGGACTCGAACCCGCCGGCATGGCCGTCGCACTGCAAGAACTGGCGGCCGTGCCGGGACGCCTCGAAGAAATCCGGCCGGCTGAAGATTTCCGTGTATTTGTCGATTATGCCCACACGGACGATGCCTTGGACAACGTTTTGAAAACCTTGCGCCCGTTGTTGACGCGAGGACGCTTGATCGTGGTGTTCGGTTGCGGCGGCAATCGTGACCGCGGGAAACGTGAAGCGATGGGCGCGGCTGCCGCACGCGGCTCCGATTTGGCGGTGGTAACCACGGATAACCCTCGCAAGGAAGATCCCGAAACCATTATCCGCGATATTCTGGCAGGATTTCCCGCTGACCGGCAACCTTTGGTTGCGGTCGATCGACGCGATGCAATCCGTAAAGCGCTTTCCATCGCGGAAAAAGACGATATCGTGCTGATTGCCGGTAAAGGCCATGAAACATTTCAGGAATTCGCGCATACCGTGATTCCTTTCGACGATCGTGACGTGGCACGCTCCTTTTTGCATGACGGTCGCACCGCGAAACGACGGAAGGCGCCGTCGAAATGAAACTTGACCCATTGGAAATGGCGGACTTGACCGGCGGCCGATGGGATCCGCGGCCGCCGCCTCAATCTTTCGAAGCCGTTTCGCAGGATACACGCCGCCTGAGCGGCGGCGAACTGTACGTGGCGCTGAGCGGGCCACGCTTCGATGGGCACGACTTTGTCGCCACCGCAAAACGCGACGGCGCCGCCGCCGCGATGGTGGCGGAAACATTTCACGATCATACCATCGCCGGTTGGCCGTTGCTTAGAGTGGCCGATACCCGGCAAGCGTTGCGAAATCTGGCGGCGGGTCTGCGCGCCGGATGGGCCGCCCGAGTCGTCGGGGTGACCGGTAGCGTCGGCAAGACAACGGTTAAGGACATGATTGCGCACTTGTCGGGTGGCGCCGACGGCAAAGTTTGCGTGGCGCGTACGTATGAAAACTGGAACAATGATATCGGATTGCCGTTGTGCTTGTTGAATGCGCCGCGGCATGCCGCCTTCGGGATATTCGAAATCGGCACCAATCATCCCGGCGAAATTTTGCCGCTGGCACAGTTGCTCCAACCGCAGATCGGCGTGGTGACCACCGTCGGCCCGGCACACTTGGAACATTTCGGTACGACGTCGGCTATTGCCCGTGAGAAATCCGGGTTGTTACAGGTCCTGCCGACCGACGGCGTGGCCGTTCTGAATCGTGACCATGCCGACTTCGATGTACTGCGGGCGGCAGCACCTTGCCGCGTGGTTACCGTTTCGATGGCGCCCAAGACGCAAGCCGATTATCGCGGATGTTCTGTCGAGTATCTGAGCGATGGGATGTTATGCCTGGTATTCGAAGATACGGCCGGGAACCGACGCCGTTTAACAGCGCCCGTGAGCGGCCGTCACCAGGCCGCCAATCTATTGCTGGCGGCGGCAACCGCCCGCCAGCTTGACGTCGGATGGGACGCCATAACGGCTGCCGCCATTTCCTTCGAAATGCCGACCATGCGCTGGCAACGGCTGCAACGGGCGGGAATCACCATTATCAACGATGCATACAACGCCAACCCGATGAGCATGCGTGCCGCGCTGGAAACCTTTGCTGGAGAAACGGCGGACGCCGGGCGACGTTGGCTGGTTCTGGGCGGTATGCTCGAGATGGGCGACCATGCCGGCGCCGCACATCGCGGCATCGGTCAATGGCTTGCCCGGCAAAAATGGCAGGGCCTGATCACCGTCGGCGAATTGGCCCGCGAAATTGCCGCCGGCGCCCGCGATGCCGGATTTCCCGCCGATACGATTCGCGAATGCAGCCATACAATGGAAGCCGCCATCCTGTTGCGTGAAAACGTAAAGCCGGGCGACGCGGTGCTGCTTAAGGGATCGCGCGGTCTCAATCTGGAAACACTGGTAAACGAAATGATACGGTGACCTGAAATGATCTATTACCTGCATATGTTAACCGATTGGTTTTCACCGTTGCGCGTGTTTCAGTATATTACGTTTCGCGCCATTTGCGCGGCCGCCACAGCCTTCATCCTGTCACTGGCGCTGGCGCCGCCGTTAATCGCGCGGCTGCGCAAAATGAAATATCTCCAGGTACAACGTAAAGAAGAAGCGCCTGCATTACATGCCTTGCACGGGATAAAAAAAGATACGCCGACGATGGGCGGGCTTCTGATCGTCGGGACCGTAACGGTCTCCACCCTGCTGTGGGCAGTACCCGGTAATGTTCTGGTTGGATTGACACTGGCCACCATGCTGGCCATGTGCGCGATCGGGTTTCGCGACGATTATGCCAAAATTACCCGTTGCCGATCTAAAGGCTTATCGGCATTCCAGAAACTGGTATGGCAGGCGGCGTGGAGCCTGGTGGTGGTCGTCTTCCTTCTGGCGGTTCCCGAAACGCGCGAATCGGCGCGACGACTGATGGTTCCCTTTGTTAAATTCCCCGTAATCGTCGATATGGGCTGGTTGGGAACGACCATATTTATCGTAATCGTCATTGTCAGCGCCAGTAACGCCGTCAATTTGACGGACGGCCTGGACGGGTTGGCGATTGGATGTACTTCCACCGTATCGCTGACATATTTGGTGATGGCATACGTTTCCGGACATGCGGTGTTTGCCAATTATCTCCAAGTGCCGTTCGTCGCCGGCAGCGGCGAATTGGCCGTGTTTTGCGGCGCGTTACTGGGCGCATCGCTCGGGTTCCTCTGGTATAATTGTCATCCGGCCGTCGTGTTTATGGGCGATACCGGCAGTCTGGCTATCGGCGGCGCCATTGCCATGGTTGCGATTGCCATCAACCAGGAACTGACGCTGGTCATTGTCGGCGGAGTCTTCGTTGTCGAAGCGCTCAGCGTCATTATCCAGGTGATCTCTTTCCAGTGGCGCGGGAAACGCGTGTTTGCCATGGCGCCGCTGCATCATCATTTCGAGCTGAAACGCTGGAGCGAAACCCAGGTCACTATCCGTTTCTGGATTCTGGCGATCGTGTGCGCCCTGATGGGAATGGCGACCCTGAAACTTCGGTGATCGTGTTATGAAAAAGCCTGATTCGATAATATCCGGTAATGGTCCCGTTCTCGTACTGGGAATGGGACGCAGCGGAATCGCCGCGACCCGGTTGTTGCTCAGCCAACGGCGAACGGTGACCGTGATCGACGACGGCGACGCATCGGCGCTGGCGGAACAGACCGCCGAACTACGTGCGCTGGGAATCGGCGTATTGATCGGCAAGGATGCCGCGAAGGTTCCGCCGGTTCCGTACGCGCTGGCCGTGGTTAGTCCCGGTGTCCGCGCTGACGCGCCTTGGTTGACCCAACTCGCGGCGAAAGGTATCCCGGCGATTTCAGAGCTGGAACTGGGCTGGCGATCAACTCGTTCCCGTATTCTTGCGGTAACGGGATCCAACGGGAAAAGCACCTTGGCATCCCTGTGCCATAAGGCAATGACCAGCGCCGGACGCGATTCTCGTATCGGCGGGAATTTCGGCGATCCGCTCAGCGATCTGGCCCTGCGCTATCCAGCGGTCGACTGGTTGGTCGTCGAAGTCAGTTCGTTTCAAATGGAAACCAGTCCTGAATTCCGTCCCGAGGTGGGTATCTGGTTGAATCTGCATCCGACACATTTGGACCGGCACGGCAATATGGAACGATACGCGGCGCTAAAGGCGCGCATGTTTTTGAACATGACATCGCGCCAACGAGCCATCCTCTTCGAAAACGCGGAGCGCGACTGCTCCTTGTTGCGGAATCTGCAATGCCGTAAAACAACATTCGGGCTTTCGGTATCCGCGAACGTATGGTATCATAACTCGGAAATCTTATGGCATAACGAAAACGGGGAAGTCGCCGGCTCATTTTCCGTTGCCGGAACAATGTTCGATAATAGAATCATGGGACCGACGGCAGCGGCCGCCGTGGCGGCCGCGCAGGCTGTCGGCATCGAACCGGCATGCGTAAAAGCGGCGATTGCAAGCCTTCGGCCACTGCCGCATCGCTTGCAAAACCTGGATTGTATTCGCGGTGTCCGGTTCGTTAACGACGCCAAATCAACCAATCTGGATGCCATGGCCGCGGCGCTGGAGATGGTCGGTGGGCGCGTACGTTTGCTGGCTGGCGGCCGTTTGCAGCAGACTGTAACCGATGCGTGGAATGAAAGCTTGCGTAATCGGGCGGTTGCGGTATATTTATGGGGTGAAGCAGCCGCCGTGCTGGCTGATCTCTGGTCGGCGACCGTAACCTGCCGGATCTACGGGACGCTGGAACAGGCGGTCGATGCGGCATGGCGCGATGCACAAACAGGAGAAAGCGTGTTGTTGTCGCCAGGATGTTCGAGTCACGATCAATACAGGAATTTTAATGAACGCGGCGAAGCGTTTGTGGACGCGGTGAATCGCATAAAACAAGGAGTAAAAGTATGAAAGCAGCCATGGTAGTTGGAGTTGTCGTTGCATTGCACGTGGTGGCCGCGTCAATGGTTTTTTTATCGCCGGGATGCCGCTCGCCGGAACCTCGCCCACCCGAAATCGGGGATATGCCGATGCCTGAGCCCGTTACCATAACACCGGTGCCGGAAAGGCCTGCGCCGCCGCGGGAACGGGTCCGGCCACCGGTGACGCCGGAACGGCCGGTAATCGATATCGAGTACAAGGAATATGTGGTCAAGTCGGGCGATGTTCTCTCGCGGATTGCCGTACGTACCGGTGTATCGCTAGCAGAAGTCATGGAATTGAACAAATTGAGCGATCCGGACAAGATATATGTAGGCCAAACCCTGTTGCTGCCGCCGCACGCCCAGCTCGATGCCCCGGCCCCACAGCCTCGGGAAGATCGGCCGGCGCGGCCTGTTCCGGAAGACGGGGTTCACCATGAAGTACAGCCGGGTGAGGCGCTTTCCGTTATCGCCCAGCATTATGGCGTTACGGTACAGGCTATTGTCAAAGCCAATAATTTACGCAATGCCGATACGATTATGGCAGGCCAGAAACTGTTGATTCCCGGCGCCGATCGCCAAATACCGCGTTCGGACGTTCGCGATCGCAGGCCGGCGCCGGTCGTTCCCCAAGAGCGTACACCCGTTGCGCCCAAGCCGGAACCGGAGTTCACCGAGCAGGAAACCAGAGTGCGAGACGTCGTGGTCCCGGAAGTCGACGACGAGATGACCGCGCTGATCGAACGATCAAGCGATGAAATGGTGCATGTTGTCGACCAGGGCCAGACACTCGAGGACATCGCCGGAATGTATGGTGTGCGCGCCGAAGATATTCAACGCGCCAACGCACTCGCCAGCCGTCATTTAACGACCGGTCAAACTCTCAAAATACCGCGTGACTGAATCCGATGTAACCGACCGTTATCGCGTGTGGATCGCGCCGACCATGATGATCGGCGCGGTGGTCGTGCTGATTGCGTTCGGTCTGGTTATGTTGGCCAGCGCCAGTCGCGTGCGCGCCGCCGATCGCTACGGCGATCCTCTTTTCTTGCTCAGCCGGCAAATTATCTGGCTGGGAGTCAGCGTGGTGGCGACGTTAATCGTTGCTCACCTCGATTATCGGTGGTATAAGAAATGGGCTTGGTGTCTGCTGGTTATTGCCGTCATCGGGTTGATCATGGTGTTCGTACCCGGTATCGGCGTACGGCGTGGCGGAAGTAACCGCTGGATCGCTGTCGCCGGATTTCAGTTTCAACCGTCCGAATTCGCGAAATTAGCAATCATCATCGCGTTGGCAGCCTGGTATGCCGATCGCTCAAGGGCCACAACCCTTCTGCGGGGGGCCGTGCTGCCGTTCACGTTGATTGGAACTATGGCCGGCCTGCTGTTCCTCGAACCCGATTACGGTACCGTCGCGCTCGTGTCGGCCATCGGTATCGGAATAATGTTTGTCAGCGGGGTGAAACTGGTTTATCTGGTGGTCCCGTCCTTGGCCGGAATCGGCGTGTTTTCCCTGGCCATCCTTCATGATCTTAACCGGTGGCGAAGGGTGGCATCCTTATGGGATCCCGAACGGTATCCGGCCGCTGCGTATCAATTGCAACAATCCAAGACGGCCTTCTCGCTGGGCGAATGGTCAGGCATCGGATTGGGAGAAAGTATTCAGAAACATCATTATTTACCTGAAGCGCATAATGATTTTATCTTCGCCATCATTGGCGAGGAACTGGGATTGTTGGCGACCGGCGCCATCGTTTTACTTTTTCTGATCGTCTTCCTTTGTGGTCTGCAAATCGCCGCCCGTGCGCCAGACCGTTTCGGCCGGCTGTTGGGTACGGGGCTGGCGATGGTACTTTCAGTGCAGGCGATCATCAATATCGCCGTGGTCACCGGCTGTCTGCCGACCAAGGGTATTACGCTGCCGTTTATCAGTTATGGCGGTTCCAGTTTGCTTATGTCGATGATATTCATCGGTATCATCGTCAGCATCGCACGGCATGCCGATATCGATGACGACGATAACGACGATGGCCAACGGCGGCCACCAGGATTTGTCCGGACCCGGGAACTGAAGTTTTCCGACGCCTAAGCCGCTGTGTCGGACCAATACTAATCGTCTCGGAATTGTCGCGCCATGGCGATCTGATCACGGCGGGGAACGTTGTCTCCAAAATATGGAGCCGGCCGTCCCCGGCCGGACGAGCGCAGGGGGCGACAACTATGAGACGCTTAATAACCCGCCGTCAAGGCAGGGTGCAACAATGGGAAGGTGAGGGAATATGGAACAACGAACGACACTGAAATTTCTCGGCGCGGCGCAAAACGTTACCGGATCAGCCTGTCATGTACGGCATAACGGTCTCAACTTGTTGATCGATTGCGGTCTATACCAGGAACGCGGATTGCGTAAACGCAACTGGGATCCGTTTCCGCTGGCGCCGGAAACTATCGATGCGGTCCTGTTGACGCATGCCCATGTCGACCATTGCGGCTTGCTGCCGCGATTGGTTCGCGACGGATTTTCCGGCCCCATATATTGTACGGAGGCGACCGCCGAAATCGCGCGTATCGTTCTTATGGACGCGGCCAAATTGCAGGAGGAAGACGCGCGCTTTAAGAAAATGCGCCATGAACAGGAAGGCCGCAAAGGCAAGTATCCGGAAGTCCCGCTTTACAACGTGGCCGATGCCGAAGCGTGTTGCCGGCTGTTGAAACCGGTTGCGTTCGATACGGTGACGCCGCTGGCTGACGATGTCACGGCAACGTTTATCGGCGCGGGTCATATCCTGGGCGCCGCCGCAATAAGACTGCAACTGGGGGGCGCTAACGCCAAACGAATAGTTTTTTCCGGCGATGTCGGGCGCTCCAATAATCCGTTGTTGCCGCCTCCGGCACCGGTTGGCGAGGCTGATGTCGTTGTCGTTGAATCGACATACGGCAACCGAACCCATCAACCCGAGTCGACGGTACTCCAAAATATCGAGAGCGTGGTTGATCGCACCTGGAAAGCAGGCGGTAACCTGGTGATTCCCGCGTTCGCCATCGAACGTTCCCAGGAATTAATGTACTACCTTAATGAACTGTTGCGCGCCGACCGCATTCCGCATCTGATGGTCTTTCTCGATAGTCCGATGGCGGTCGCGGTAACCGATGTATTTACCAAGTATGTCGATCTACTGCGCGAAAAACCGGCCGCGGATTTGCGATCCGGCCACTCGCCATTCGAGTTCCTGGGATTGAAACTGGTGCGTACGGTTGACGAATCCAAGGCCATTAACCATATCCGCGGTACCATCGCCGTGATGGCCGGCGCCGGGATGTGTACCGGAGGACGTATCAAACATCATCTGGCAGCCAATATCTGGCGTCCGGAAAGTACCATCATGTTCGTCGGCTACCAAGCCGTAGGAACACTCGGACGCCTCATCGCCGACGGCGCCGACGAAGTGCGTATTCTCGGAAGCAACCATGCGGTGCAGGCAAGCGTGGTACAGATCCATGGCTTCTCCGCTCACGCTGATTCCGATGAATTGCTGGCATGGCTCGATACCGTCGATGGGGGACCGAAACGCATTCTGGTAACCCATGGCGAACCGGAGGCGAGTGCGGCTATGGTGGACAAGGCGCGCGCACGGTTCGGCGTCGATGTCGACGCACCGGGGTTTCAAGACGAAATCTTATTGTAATGAATGCGTCGTCTAACGGCATCGATGATCCGGCGGACAGCGGACCATCGATCCCCGAGGGGATCGCGGTGCCGTCACGCGACAAACTCATGGAATGGCTGGCGGTATTGTGCGTAGCCGAAATCCCTTATCAACTGTTCCGGCATCATGGCGAATGGACGATTCATGTGGCGCCGCATGATGCGCAAATAGCGCGCCGCTTGTTGGACGAACACGAACAGCAGCATCGCGGATGGCCGCCTCCGCCACCCACCGTGCCCGAGCAATATGACGGCGATATCTTTTCCGGCCTCTGGGCGGCATTCTGGGGCGTGCATGTGGTCGGCATGTTTTATCTTTGGCTGGGACCGTATCGATCATCGGTTGCGCTGCTGCGGGCGGCCGGAGGCCGGCGCAGCGCGGTGCGTGCCGGCGAATGGTGGCGAACGGTAACCGCGTTGATGATCCACGCCGATGTCGGGCACCTCGTGTCTAACCTGCTGTTTCTGGCGCTGTTCGCCGCATTGATCAGCCGCCTCTTCGGCGTGGGCCTTGGCTGGTTGCTGATTCTGGCCGCTGGAGCGGTCGGCAACGGGCTGGTGGCATGGACTGCCACGAACGATGGCGTCGGAATCGGTGCGTCAACCGCGTGTTTCGGCGCCCTCGGATTGCTGGCGGCTCACGGCGTGGCAACCCATTTACGGCGCGCGGCGCCATGGCGCGATTTATGGCGGCAGGCATGGATTCCGCTGGGCGGCGGACTCGCCATGCTTAGCATGACCGGCGCCGCGCCCGGTACGGATATCATGGCGCACCTCTTCGGGTTCATGGCCGGTATCGCGATCGGTCTGCCTGCCGCCGCTCGCAACGCGCAACCGCCGGGCGCACGGATACAATACGCTTGCCTGGCATTGACGATCGTCATCGTCGCCGCATCATGGATCATGGCCTGGCTTTCAGGCGTGGGTAATGCGGGGCATCGGTAACGGCGCCTTGGCCATTTCACCGTACAGGAATTTAAGCAGTAAATCCTGTTTCAGTGTCTGGGACCCGGGATCGTTCCATAAATTGACGATTTCACCGGGATCATTCTCCAAATCGTATAACTCACCGTAATCGCGCCGATAATGGATCGTCAGCTTATATCGGCGTTCAATGTACGTGCGCATGTTCATCGTCGTCGGCTGATGCTGATTTTCGACGATGACGTGGTCGCGACCGGCTGCGTCATCTCCCGACCAAACCGCCGTCTGATCGATCCCAGCCATCGTTCGCGGAACGGGTAGACCGGCTATACCCAGAAATGTCTGCGTTAGATCAATCGTGGATTGCAAGGTTTGCGACACTTTGTTTTCCGGAATGACGTTCGGCAACCGTACGATCAGCGGGACACGCAGAATATCTTCGTAATGATGAATTGCTTTGGCTGTCAGACCGTGTTGTCCCCATAAATCGCCGTGATCGGAAGTAAAACATACCAGTGTATTCTCGCGCAATCCGAGACGGTCCAACCGATCCAAAATACGGCCCACATATTTGTCGAGCATCGTGACCATGCCGTACATGGCCGCAATGTTGCGCGCCTTGATGTCGCGCGAACAGCGGTGACTTCCCGCTCCGTGAATATTGTTGCCATCCGGCTCCCGGTAGGCGCTGAAATCGGGTTTTTTTTCCCGCGCCAACTGGAAGTAGGGCGGTTTGTCGTCGAACTCGCCGGGAACCTCTTCGGGAACCGTCACCTTGTCGGGATCGTAAAGCGTGTCGAACGGCGCCGGCGCCATGTAGGGCGGATGAGGATCGAAAAAACTGGCCCAAAGAAAGAAGTTTTCATTCCGTTGCCGGTACCCTTCCAACAACGCGCCGCAACGTTCCGCGATCCAGGTGTTGTAGTGTAACGCTTCAGGTAAATCCCAATGACTGTCGCCGGGTGTTCGCGGCGGCCGCTTCGATTGCGGCATTCCCGGCGGATCCGGCAGCCATTGATCGGGGGTCGGCAAAAAATAATCACGCCAGTTGGCACACCCTTTCTCTTCCATCCACAGGGCATAGTGCTGGCCAACATGCGCTTCATGCGTATGATTGCGCGCTAGCTCGACATGCTCAAAACCGTAGAACGGACCGTGGAAACGGCGCCAGAAATCCAGATCGTGCATGATCGGATAACTCTCAAGCGACGGATATTCCGCCGTGCTAAGTAACGGCTGAAAATGGGCTTTGCCGACCAGTGCCGTACGGTATCCGTGCCCTTGCAGATGCTCGCCGATCGTGGGGACGTCTTCCATCAGTTTGGTGCCCAGCGAATAGGCGCCGTGCTGACTGG
>PWZG01000408.1 GCA_003567575.1 PVC group bacterium
GCGCATGTCGGCCCGACGTGCGCCTCCGGGTGTGCGGGCCGTTGGGTGCCGAGGTCGGGCCGACCTCGGCCACAAAGAGCCGTGAGCATGTAACCCGGATACCAACCGTTTCTCTCATGCCCCGAAAAACCTGATTTTCGCCGCGAAATCAGGGGTCGGGCTCCGTCCCGACCGCATGAAAGGGAGGTTTTGCAAGAGCCTCAATAACAATAACAATAACAATGGATTGAGCGTAACGGACAGTACAATGGAAAAAACATACCACATATTTTACGCGCTTATCCTGATCCCGCTTGCGTTGGTTTTGAGCGGTTGCGCTTCCGGCAGGCGGACGGCGACGGTTCATGATGAGGACACGCGGTCCGGATCCCGGGTCCAGGCGGAATACCATGAGGATGAGCGGTCCGACATCAATGGGACGGAAACCGATCGACAAATCGATGACAGCGACCAACTGCTGTTCGATGAAGTTCGCGCAGCGGAGTCGGGTGCGCGCAAGATACCGGTTCCTCCGGAGCAGATATCGATAGAGGAACAGGCAGAGGCTTGGATTCCGGATTTTGATATCGAGCCTGCGCCGCTGGAACCCGATGCGCTTGCGACGGCTGACCCGGAGCTATCGAGACCGGAACCGCTAGATATTTCGGTTCCGGAGTTTGAGATCAAAGCGGCGCCGGCGGAACCCGATGTGCCTGCGCCCGACGATCCGCGGCTATCGATAGCGGAACCGGTAGATGTTCCGGTTCCTGATATTGATATCGAGCCTGCGCCGTTGGAACCCGATGCGTTTGCGACGGCTGACCCGGAACTCGCGTTGCCGGAACCGGCAGATGTTTGGATACCGGATTTTGATATCGAGCCTGCGCCGCTGGAACCCGATGCGTTTGCGACGGCTGATCCGGAACTCGCGTTGCCGGAACAGGCAGACGTTTGGATCCCGGAGTTTGAGATCGAGCCCGCGCCGGCGGCGCCCGATGTGCCTGCGCCCGACGATCCGCGGCTATCGATAGCGGAACCGGCAGATGTTCCTGATATTGAGATCGAGCCTGCGCCGACGGCGCCCGCTGTGCCTGCGGCCGCCGATCCGCGGCTATCGATAGCGGAACCGGCAGATGTTCCGGTTCCTGATATTGATATTGACGTTGAGCCGGCGCCGATGGCGCCGGCTGCGCTGGCGGCCGCCGATCCGAACATTCGGGAATCGCCTCCCGCATCGGCATTGACAGTCCAGCCGGAAGCCGTGCTTCGTATTCGGGTCAAGGAAGATCCCACGCTTGACGGTCAATATGCGGTGAATCAAATCGGCGCGGTGAATTTGGGATATATCGGCCCCATCATTTTGTTTAACTACACGGAGCAGCAAGCTGCTGAAAAGATCAGCGAAGTACTTGTGACGCGTGCGTTTCGCAACGCAACGGTTGAAGTCGAGATTCTGCGCGCATCTTACGATCGTATCGGCATTGGAGGCCAGGTCAATAATGCCGGACTATTACGTATCGGCGCGGGCGACTCGATATCGCTCAACGATGCGCTGCTGCGTGCCGGCGGATTGAGCGCCCCCGCGCACGGAATGCAGGTACGCATTGTACGGGGTGGATTAACCAATGTGCTGGCATCCTCGCAGGAGGGCGAATTGTATGCCATGCAGGACGCAAACGGGCGACCTGCCGTACCGCGGGTATGGTTGCGAAACAACGACAAGGCCATTGTGTTCTCCATCCACGCTCGGGGGGCGGCGGCGGCGGCGGAATACGGCGACAAGGAAGTCATTGTCCTGGGCGAAGTGTCCCGGCCGGGGCCGATCCGCTTCGCACACGGCGAATCGGCAACCATGATGCGGCTGGCTTTCAAAATCGGAGGGTTCCCTCGCTATGCCAATACGCGCCAGGTAAGAATCCTGCGCCGTGATGAACAAGGAATAGAACACGAAATAAGAGTGAACGTCGAGCGCATGCTGGAAACGGGTGACCCCGAAAAAGACGTGCCGCTTCAAGACGGCGACCGGATCATTGTTCCCGCCCGCCGTATTTCGTTGTTCTGATGCCGCGCTAGCGTGTCCGCGGCTTTGACGCCATTAAGATATGCCGATAACCCGCAACCCACAATCAGGAATCCGTAAACCAACTTCTCATGTCTGCTCCACTACAACTGCAACAAGGTGATTCTGCGCCGTCAAAATTCGATTTGCGTCAGTATATTGGATTATTCGTTTTTTACTGGCGTTTCATTACGTTAAGCGTGTTGCTTTGCCTGGCGGCCGCCGCGATTTATATCCAGTATTTTCCCAAGGTATACGAGGCGTCATGCAGTCTGATGATCACCCGGGATCCGTATCTCGAGCTGGGCGCCACGCGTCCGCATAATCCGCTGCAACAATTTGGCGCGCACGCGTTTTTACTCAATAGCGAAGCGTTGAAAGAACGCGCCGCCATGCGACTGGTCGATGATTGGGGCGCCTATACGCGGTATTTCGGCATCGGTCAGCTTCCGGAAGTAAAAACCGCAAGGCGACGCGGTTTGGCCGATACGCTGGATGTCAGCGTACGCGGCGGTCACCGCGAGTATCTGGAGGCGTTTCTGGAAGCGTTGCTTGCCGAACACGAATCCGAGTGGCGCGATCGCAATGCCGCGTCGTCGGAAGGCGCGGTCGAGGTTCTGGTTGCGGAGTTAGCCGCGATCGAGGATAATATCGCGCGCGCCGAGGAGGAAATGATTGAGTTTCAGCGTTTGCACGATATTGCCCGGATCGAAGCGATTGGCGCTCACGAAAGCCGCCAGTTATCGATGTTGATCAGCCGTCGTGGTCAGCTTAGCACGGAAATCATGATGCTCGAATCGCAGTATCCGTTTCTGTTAGAAGCCGATCTGGGAGTGATCGACAGTGTCGATATGATGACGCGCGAAACTGCCTGGATGGCCATGATGGCTTCCAATGAAGACCGCGAGAACAGGATGGAGCAATCGGGCTTCGGTCTCCATCCCATGTTATATGGCGCGCCGCGCGATGATGCATCCGCGGCGGCCATGCGCGATTGGCAGGAACTGCGCGTTGAACTGGAGCGGTTACGCGCACAGGAAGCGGAGCTGGCGGAAAACTTTACCGCCGATCATCCGCGCCGTATCGTGTTAGCCCAGCAGATTGAGGATGTCAGTGAGCGGTTGGAGAAGGAAACACGCGTCCGCATGCAACGCCTGTTCGATCGTCGCGACGCGCTGGAAATACAGCTTGGAGCGCTAAAGGATGCCGAAGAGAACTGGCAGTCGCGTAATCTCTTGGCAAGTCGCCGCAAGTCGGAGCTTAATCGGTTGAACGGCGTGTTACGGCGGTTCGAATCCAATTACAATACACTCTACTCGCGTCTGCACGATCTGCGTGTATCGCGCGAATTGAATGCGGAAACGTTCAACGTGGTGCGTCCGGTCAAAGCCGACGACAAACCGGTGTGGCCCGATCCGTTCAGAATCCTGATGGTGGCGCTGGCGTTGGGTTTCGGCGGCGGCATAGGATTGACGCTGGTTTTCGATTACTTCGGTAATCGCGTACAGTTTCCGCGCGATATCGAACAGGATCTGCACCAGCCATTCCTTGGCGGCATTCCATATTGGGCGCATAGCGGCCTGGATAACATGGTGCGGCCCACCGTTATCGAAAACGAAAATCCTTCCGCCATCGAGGCCTATCGTACGTTACGCAGCATGATTCTCGATGAACTTGCCAAAATCCATGATAATACCGTTTTGTTTTCCAGCGCCGATTCCCGCGAAGGCAAAACGCTGACCTCGCTCAACACGGCCATCTTGACCGCCCGACTGGGGAAACGCGTTTTGCTGATAGATATGGACTTGCGTCGCGGCCGATTGCATCGTTCGCTGAACTTGAATCGCTCGCCCGGTGTAAGCGAGGCGTTGCAATCCGGGCGTCCGCTGCGTGACTTCGTAGCGCCAACCCGGTTCGAGAACCTGGATTTTCTCGCAGCCGGCAAAGCCATTAATAACGCCGCCGAAATTTTTCACGGTGATGCGCTCAAAACGTTGCTTGAACCGTTGAAACGGGATTACGATTTTGTCGTCATTGATACACCGCCGATCCTGCGTGCTTCCGAAAGTATGCTAATGTGTAACCAGCGGGTGGGTGGCGTTGTTTTTATTGCGCGCGTTAACCGTACCTCGAAACCGCTGATACGTTATGCGCTCAAAATGATCAAGGACGCGCAAATTCTTGGAATTGTCGTCAATCACATTGAACTGCATCGTATCAGCAGTCTCTACTATGTCTACCAGTACCCGAACGCCAGTTACAACTACTACGAGTACGGCCGCTACGGCGAATCGAGCACGGAAAGCCGGCTGACACGCACCTTTGGCCGCGCAAGACATCGGACCATGCGCTGGATCAGGCGCAAACTATTGTCGTAACACGATCTCCATGTTGTCTCAGACGAGTGGGGCCTCAGAGCCTGTGCACGATCTGATTTTTCGTGGGATGAAATAACGGATCACGATTACGCGCGCCCCGTCTACGCTCTACGAGCTACGCCGAGGCACGCGATTACGAGACACGAGGAGGCCGCATGCAATCGTGTTGCGTAATCGTGCCGCGTAATCGTTGACCGGTTTTCCCGTGTTTTCAGACAATGGTAAAGATTACGGCAAAGACAAAGAGGCATCCGTCTACCC
>PWZG01000139.1 GCA_003567575.1 PVC group bacterium
CACGGTCCCGTTCATCGCATCGTAGGCACGGGTGGACAGCCAGCGCCCGGCGTACAGGCGCCGGATTCCATGATCCCGGAGGGCGGCCCACAATGCATCAAGCGTTTGTTCCGCGTTCATTTCGCGGATATCCGGATCCGGAACCGGATCGGGTTCCGGTTCGAATAGTTGCAATTCCGTCAGCCGCCATGGGTACCGGGGATGCCGCGCGCCTGCAGGCCGGATGAAACGAATCGCCCGGATTCGTGGATCGCCGCTAAATCGAAAGGCAAGATGGGCGCGCCGGCCCGACCAGTAGGGGCGCGGTCCGCACCAGTAAAAGTGCGAGATGCGGTGGGTTGCATCATGGGTCATTTGCCAGGCGTCTTCACCGGCGGGCAGAATCTCGATGCGAAGTGTCCGCGGGACCGACTCCGGATCGGGCGCCCAGAGCCGGACCTCGCGCAATGCGCGGGACTCGTCCAGCCGGACGACGAGGGTTGACGCGTCATCGCCCGTCAATGGATCCGTCCATATTGTAGCGACGTTACGGTCGGCGGCAAGCGACGCGACATCGCGGCCTTGTGCGTCGGTGAACGAGGCCCACGCGTCGGGCGGAATTTCCGCGACGGCGCCGCGGGGTGGCGAAAGGTCGTAATTGAAGCTCCAGACGGCAACCCGCGCCGTACGGCTTTGGCCGCCGGTACGGCTCAAAAACTCGCGGATTCCGCCATGATCGCCCTCGAAAGCCGTATGTCGCGCTTTTTCGGCTGTTTCCGCAAAAGGACGGTAGCGTTCGAGCCGCAGATCGGTGAACGGCGGATTTTCGCCGATGCGGAAATTCAGGGCAACATGCATAAAATGGGCATACACAATCTCGATCGGTTGCTCAGCCAGCCATACGGCAAGTTCACGGTCGTGTTCTTGATGGCCGGCGGTCTTGGCCGAATATTCATGAAGTGAAACGAGTGAAAAAGATTGGGCGGCGGCAAGCAGCAGCACCGCCGCAAAACCAAGCGCCGTTCCGGCGCGTCGCGGCAGTTGGGCCAATCCGGCCGCGCACAGGATGGCGGCCGATGGCAGCATGGGAACCAGAAACCGGGCGGTATTCATGGCGGCCTGACGCGAGAATATAAAAATGATAAGCGAGAGGCTCAGGTGCGCAGCGGCCGCCGCCATGGCGGCGAGGGCGCCCGGCGTCGCCTGGCGTCGCCGTAGTTCACGCAATAAGATCCAGGCTCCAAGAATCACGCCGACTGGATAAAAAATGAAAACGATCGTCGACCCAGTGGTAAAGGCGGGCCATGCACCGACCAGTTGCCGGTAACGGGTCAACAGGTGCGACAGCCCAAGCAGGGGCGACAAGGTTCCCGTGTAGTCGTCCATACGAAACGATGCCCATCCGTGAAGCGCATTCCATATCCAGAAAGGCGCGCTTCCCAGCAGAAACCCGATCCCGCCGGGCCAGATACCGGCGCGGCGTGGATTGCCGCGGGCTGCCAGCAGAAGCAAGCCCGCGCTGACCAGTAACGCCGAGGTAACCATCATGTTCGACCACCAGCCCAGGCCGGCCAGCAACCCGATCAGGAAAAAAAAGGCGGACGGTACGGGACGTTGCGCGCGCAGCATGGCCGCCGCCCGCGATCCCAGCCACAGAACAAGGGTTCCGAAAAACAACCCGGCCATATAGCCGCCGCGCGCCGCGAATTGGAAGCGGTAATAGACGTCCGGCCCCGTCAACAGAATCAGACCGCCGATGGCCGCGGCGACCGTTCCGCCGGCGTCGCGCGCCCACACGACGGCCGTCACCAAAGCCGCGACCGCCAACAGGGCCGGCCCCAGGTTCAAAATAAAACCCGATTCGCCGAACAAGCGGAAAAGCAACGCGCTGAGCGCCGGTTCAAAACTGCCCATGTAGGCCTGGCCGTAAAAAAAGACCGGCAATTCGCGTCCTTCGGCCATGTGGCGCGCCATAAGTCCCACGATGGAACAGTCGTAGTCCGTGATCACCCGCATGGCCCAGGCGCCGTACAGGCGTGTCAGGGCGCCGGCAACCAGAATCAAGCCCAACGCCACATAATACCATGCCTTTGCGGTTCGCTGATTCATCCAAACTCACTCCCCGTCGGCGGTTTGGCGGCGATCGCGCTGCTTCCTGCCCGGTGGCCGGTATCGGATGTCTACCGCATGCTGCCCCGCCGGCCACAGTTTCACCCGTACCAGGCCCGCGTCGGTTGCGTACGGCGCGATACGCGCCGGCGGCACGGCGTCCAAACCCGGTACCCAGTTGTACCGCAGGATAACGGTCTCCGGCGGCGTATCGTCGAAGGTTACGCGTAATCGATTGAAGTCGGCCTCGATCCGGCCCGCGGCGCCCTCGATCAGGCCCGATGTGCGATGCACCTGGAAGATTTTCAATCTTAAATCGTAAGACGTCATGGCGAAAACCTCCGTGAAATTTTCCGTATGCGATCGCAGAAACCGAATCCAGGGTCGCTGATGATACGAGATGACGTGGGTTACATTGTAGATTTCGCAGAAACGCAACAGTCCGTCGAGCGAATCACGGAAGGGGCGCGGCGGATACTCATACTCGATCATGCCGATCGGGAACCCGTAATAGTCATCGGCCATCATCTCGCGACCGGTCAGAATGGGGAGATAGGCGATCTTCCCCAGACCATAGGCATGCACCGTTCGACCGGCAAAAAGAATTCGTCCGTCTTCGGGTGTATTCTCGCGAATCCAATCGACGAGCCGCGGCACGGGCTCGTCCATCACGGTGAAGGGCGCAAGGCTGCGATTGGCGAAAACGCGTACCGTATTCCATCCGCTCAACAGCAGCAGCGCCAACAGCAACGCCTGAACGGGCGCCAGACGCGCATCGCGTTGGCGCAGGATACTGCCCAGTAAGATGGCAGCCGGAACCACGGTAACGAAGAAAAAGGCGATAGCCAGACGCGAAAATTGCGACTCGGGTTTAAACTGCGTGCTCCACCCCGTGATCAGCGCCAGGACGATCAGCATCGGGAGATACCAACGGCGAAGCCCGCGATGCCGGTCGACTAACAGGCCGCCGAAACCAAGGAAAAGCAGCAACGGATTTCCTTGCCTGAGAAGCGCGAGTAAATGTCGCGCTCCGGGCATAGCCATGCTTCGCAAGGATTCCCAGGAAAGCGCGGTCGGCGATCCGGCAACATCGCCGCCATCCTGGAATACCCAATCCACCAGATGCCGGCCCATGGTCAGCATGACCCGCATCCATGGAACGTACAATAGCAGCGCCACCATCAGGCAACCCGCCAACACCAGACTGATGCGACGGGTCAGTCGGCGCGCAACCCACGGGAACGCCGCGATCATGCCGAGCGCCAGAAACCCGTGAGGCGGCCACTGCAGCAGAAACAAAATGGCTGCAATCAGCGCGATTGCCGTACCCACGCCACATCGCCGCATCCATAACGCGCGAAAGACCAGCGCGCTGACCGGCATCGTCATGGCCGCGGATAAACCGGCGCCGATCGTACCGTAATGCAGGGTCCACAAAAAGTATTGCTGACTGACCCCCATGGCGAGAATGCCGCCGGCCGCGGCGGCCGTGCGGTCACCCCCGGCGGCGCGTACCGAGGCGGCGCCCAACCAGGGAACAAGGCCAATAAACAAGAAGGCAAACCCGTTATTGTATACCGTGTGCGCCGGCCAAGCGCGCAGCCAGGGCCAGAGTAAAAGACCCGGCCCGCCCGTTCCCGAAGGGGTCCCCGCGATATGAACGGTTCCCGCGTTCCAATGTGGCATGTAGTTTACCAGTTGGGGAAAGGTCCGGGCGAACTCGTGAAGCCGGAACATGAACGCCGGATGATCGATGCGGTACAGCGGCCGCCCGTCGGTGACATTAAGGAAAAAGTAAAGCGCCACCACCTGGAAAAACAGCATGACCGCCACATACGGGAACCAGGAACGCCGGCGACACAGCAAAAAAAGGGGTGTGAACAGTGCCGTTAAGATAGCCAATCGGACCAGCCCCCAGGCGGCCAACCGATGATCGAGCGGAATCCAGTTGCCGAAGAAAAACCAGTCGTAGCGCGCGGCGCTCGAAAAAAGATGCAGCAGCAGGAATCCGTTCAGGACCAACAGCGGCGTCCATATGCGAAGCCGTACGCTTAGCGACCTGTCCGGCGCTCGACGCCAAAGCAGGATGCACCAAAACGGCTGGAACAGGATCCATAACAGCAACGGCCAGGGGCGCGCCAGAATCAAGGTGCCATGGGTATGAAAGAAACCCAGAAGCGAGGCGCCGAATACCGTGGCCAAGGCGGTTCGAAAAAAAGGGAACCTGCCGGGCATCCGCGTACGGCAAATCCGTACTACTCGAGGGCGCGAGCCCTCGTCATGACCGGCCCCGGCGGATACCGGCGATGCGTCCGCTGAATGCTCCCCCGGTTCCGTTCGGTTCGGATATCCGTTTTTGCCGGCGGTAAGAACCAAGCGTTTTCCGTTCACCTCCATAACAATGCGTATCCTTGGTAGTCCTGCTGTAGGATACGCTATTCCGATCGGAATGCAAACCCAAAAAACAGGTAACTGTTCAGGTAGCCCTGGTAAGTCAGTCATTCCTGGCTGACTTTCCTGAACTGGTTGTCGTGTCAGGCAGGAATGCCCGACTTACTTCGCCCAAAACAGGCCAATCGCCGGGCTAC
>PWZG01000563.1 GCA_003567575.1 PVC group bacterium
AGTTTTTAGCGTCCGCTCGTCGCCCTCAAGATTGTCTCGGAGTTCTGGTTCAATGTCGCAAAGAGTTTGAGCCGCTACCCGGTTGATATTTCTGAGGGCTGATTCCAGGCGTTCGCATCGAGGCACGGCATCGATGAACTGCCCGAAGCGCATTCTCCCATCCGTGGAACTCGTAAACGAACCAGTTGATTCGGATGGGTGCTGGGGGGCGTCGGCGGTTGTTGGTGTGTTATGGGTTGCTGGGTTGGTTGGCTGTAGGTAGGCTGCGGTATCTGTGTTCATGTCGGTCCTTCGTGTTATGGGGTTTGGGTGGTTATTGGATTTTGTTGGGGGACTGGTATACCTGTGTGTTTGAATGCCTATGGTGTGGATTGATGAATAAAACCCGTTGGTGTCTCCCGTTGTCTTCCCGAAAGTGTCCCGGCATCCGTGACAACCGGCTTGGATTCTGACAAGCCCTGTCCGCTCCCATTGCAGCCATGCGCCCGGTATCCGGATCGTACAAACCCTGGCGGATTTCGCGGTTCCATGCATCCACGTTTGGCAAGTCAACCCGTAACCATGCGTGTATCGACTTCCCGCCAGAATCAATCAAACAGGCAACCGGAAGAAGGTTGTCACGAATTACGGAATGCCAGAAACAAACTTGATCCGGCATCGGCAAATCATCGAATTCGACAACCGCAAAACGATACGACTTCACAGCCGCGTCGCACCGTTTTGACAATGTTCCGGCGCTTGTCGTATGCATATCGCCGTCAACCGGGTTCGGTATCACGTGCGGCGGTATGGTTCCGGCGGCAAACATGCGCCGGTGTTGCGCAGCGGTTGCAACGGGTTTGTCGTACACGTCACCGATAAACAGAATGTCGGCATCCTTAAACAGGCAATCCAGAATTGCCAGCGCATCCCGCACGCCTGGTTCCCAGTCTATCCGGATAGATGACGCTTCCCAGATATCCGCCTCCGTGACGCCTCTGGATCGTTCAATCAACCTGCCCCGATACTTTACCCAGTCAAACACCGGTCGCGGCTTGTAGGGTGCTCCAGACGGCTTGAACGTCGTGTTCCCGGCCTTGCGGATAGCGTCGGATATTTCCCGATCCGATATGCGCCGGGTGCCATGCGGGATTGCAGTCCGAATATCCTCTATGATACTCGATGGTGGTATTCCGACCAGACTGCCCAGGTTCGCAACCGTGAGCAAATAGGGGTGGCATCCGGTGCCGGGTGCTGGTATCCGGCTCAGGGCATCTTGATACTTTCCCGTAGGGGTTGCACAGGGGTTGCGCAACCGTTGCGCAACATAGGGTGTCTGGGGGGGGTTGCGTGTTGCACACCCTTTAGGGTGCAACGCAACCCCTGCACCCCCGATCCGCCGGTCTTTGGATGTATTATTCATGCAACCCCCAATCGATGTTTAAGCCGTGACGCGGTGGATGGATCGCAGCCGATCGCAACGGAAATTTCCTTTAGCGTCGCGCCGGGGTGAGTGCGGGCGTATTCAACAAACGCTTGATCGTACTTCCCGCCCTTGCCGGTGACCACGGCGGCTTCGAGATCATGCACGAAACGCCCGTCCATCCAGGTGGCGCAAAACGCCGGTCGGGGTGGATGGTTCCGTAACAACGTATGAATCACGGCGGTGTCGGGATTATCCCGGTGTGCCGTCAGCGTGATCGCTGCATCATAATCACGTGCAAGAACACCGGAACCCGCGCCCCGGTCGCGAATATCCCGCTCGGAAGCATCTCCCTTGGGGTCATGGTGAACATAGACCACGGCGGCCCCGGTATCCCGCGCCAATTGATCAAAGCTGGCCAGCACCGGCTTCATATCCTGCGCCGAATTTTCGTCGCCCGTCGCGAATTTATACAACGGATCGAACACAATGATTTGCGCCCCGAGGTTTTTCGCAACTGCTCCAACCCCCTCCACTGTCAGCGTAGCGTAACCGCGCCCGTTCAGGATGTGCAGTCGGTGACCGATATCCGGCTTGCCGAGGGCCTGATGCATTCGCTTGACCCGTCCGTGGTAATGGTCCGGCTTGATCTCGGCCTGTACCAGGAGTACGGTAAAAATCCGATGGTTGTCCCAATCAAGAAAGTCTTGACCGGCGGCCAGGTGAAACGCCATTTGCTGCGTAAAAAACGATTTGCGCATCTTCGATCCGGCGATGATGCATACCTTGTCGCCGAGATCAAAGAGTTCTTCAAAAACGGGATCGGCTTGCGGTGGATCACATGATATCCATGACGCCGCATCAATTACCGGCGGTAATGACGACGTCAGTGCATCGGCATCCAATGCGGAAAACACACCCCCACTTGAGACGGCATCACCGTTACCCTCAAGCAGTTCCGAGTGGGTGTGCGTATCGCATGATGAGATATCCGCCTCAGCGTTTAACTCAGCATTGTTCATGTCAAATTCCGTTGTGGCATTTCGATTAAGCATGGTGTTCATGTTCGACCCCAAGAACTCTGCGCCAGGACCCATGCTTACTCCAAAAATGCGTCCCGTGCGCCGCTGTTCGTGTTTGCACACATGGTGGGCCGGCTTTATCTGCCGCACCCGTAATGTCATCATCTGTTTTCACTATAAATACCTCCTAATTACGTTCTCCATGGATCAGAGCTTCAATCTCTGATTCTCGATAACCGTTCGCCCTGGACTGTCCTGGCAGGGCCACGCGGGTCAGGATGCCCCTCTGCCCGTAGTAATCGACGCTTCGCGGTGTAACGGCCAGTCGTCTGGCGGCTTCCGCTCGGCGAATAATCCGGTCCGGCTCGTGCTCCTGTTCCCGGCCACGCTCGACTAATAATTTCAGCAATCGATCCTGTTCCCGCTTCTCGATCGATCTGTCCGCCTCGATCAGCGCCCTGATTCCGATCTGTGTTTGTGCCTGCATTCTGTTTCACCTCCCCTCTCTCGCTCGACGCCGTTGTTGTTATTGTTGGCGCCTGGTTGTTCGCTCAGGCGCAATTATCGCCTATTCAGAGAATTTTTGTTTGTTCCGCCCAAAAAAAATGGGGAACCCCCATAAACAGGGGCTCCCCTTGACCTTCGTTCTCGTGGGCGCAACAAATGCTCCGCCAGTTTCGCTCAAATATCGATTATATTTTCATCCCAACAAGGCGTAAAACCGCGTCTTTCTTTGCGTTTTCGTAGCTACCTTTCGTTTTGATAGATCGTTCTTTAGGTGATTCCATTGCATCCTTGCTCAACAGTCTGGCAACTTCCTGCGCAGCGGCCGATTTTGACATGCCCTGTTTCTGGCGATAAGAATCAAATCGTTCTTTGATGACGGCCTGATCTCGTTCCCTTACCTTCGGATCTTTATCGTAAAAGGTTCCGTGCATCTTGCCGTTTTCCCGCCTGATCTCCGAAATGCGTTGCGCCTTCGCCGCGCTGTCGTCAGCAGTTGGTCGCGTTCCGGATGTTCGTTCCGTATCGTCTGCCATCGGGTGTGCTTTTGACGGCAAGTCGGCAATTGCTATCAACGGCTCCGTCACAACAAAACAATCCACGGCTTGGAACCTTTCGGCAAACAGGACCTTGGCGTTGCAGTCGATCACGGATTCCAGCAATACCTCGTCATACAGGGATTTCAATCCTCCAGCGGGCACGGGGCGGATAGCATCGACCTTGGACGCAATCCCAATTGGATGCCGGCAATCATCTTCGGATGTATGGACATGCACCTCGGAAAACCCGCCGTCCGGGAGTTCGATTTTGATTACGATGCATTTTTGAAGTGAGCGCCACTGCGGCTCGTCGGACACCGCGTTGTCGTATTTTTCCAAGACCGCAGGATCAGCCTTCATGGGACGGGACTGCCCGGCGGGGTCCGGCGGCGGAGACTGGTTGGCGGTCAGGTTGCTCGAAAACACCGATATTTCACGCACCTTGAATGCCTGACCATCGATGAAAAGCGTTTTGCCAGGCTCCCCGAAGGGATAAACGATCTCAAACTCTTGCGCCGGGGGGCCGGGATGCCTGATTGTGACGATATACGGTTTTTCCGGATCATGGTGTCGCACCCGGCACTGTACCCCGCCATACTCAATGGTCTCAGGGACTTGAGCGGTCCGCTTTCCTTGACTGGATTTCTCGTCGCTCGCCATCGCATCCGTCCCGGCAATTCCGATGCCCTGTGGAAATCATGAATCAATGAGCATTAATTGTGGTGCGCTCGATTCTGATTGTTACCGATTGTCACAATCGCGCCATGTGTGAGTTCGTTTGCGTGTGTTTTATTCCCGGATTGTTACGCCACGTCGCTTCCCTCAAGCACTGTTCATCAGCGTACCCGCAATGAAATCATGCCACAATGCAGCGCCTGAAGTCAATCAGTCGGCGCAATCTGTGACGGAAACAATCCTCCAACGCCGTCCGGAATGGTCGGAAAATTGGCAGGGCGGTTTGGATTTACGGCGTTTGGGTGCGCATAAAAACACTGCCGAAGCGGCGTGTCTTCTCGGATTATCGAAGCATCGTGGGGACAAAAGCACACCATCGCCTCATCTATGACGGGGAGGGGTGTTTACTTTATGGTTACTTTAAAAGCAGCGAAATGGTCAGTAATGATCCGTAGAGAAACGCAATGGGGGAAGGCGTCGCGGCGGCGGCAGCACTTGCAATCC